>CAZMWO010000051.1:0-12916 GCA_964569565.1 uncultured bacterium
GAGGCGTGCACAAACAACAGGGATTTTTAGGCTGGTTTTTAAGGAAAAATTCCTTACTTGGCATATCAAAAAATAGGGCTATATTGCATATAAGTTGAGAACCAGGAAGCGGATTTTGAATTTCGGTGAATTCGAAGGTACGCTTCACGTCACGGCAGAAATGGCTCACCGACCGCTTCTGCGATGACGAATCGCCCCCAATAACTATAGTCCGCTGGCAAACTAAGCCAGAAGTGGTTTTGTTATGTCCGAAAACGATGTCAGAAACTCTATGCACATCGCCTACACTGCATAGCGCAGTCATTGCATAACATGACTGTCAAAAAGCAGGAAAAAGCATGAGCCTGGCAGCGCAGGCCAAGGCATCGAACCCCGCGCAATTCCCGAAGATCATCAGCCTGACCGGTTCCCTGTAAACCGGTATAAAAGGCGTGGTTTTGCTCGCCCGGAAAAATCTGACCGCTGCAAAAGCCCGGGATGAGAGATTTCAGCTCAAGGAGAATGAATATGTATTATCTGAGAAGATTATTCCTGGCAACTCTGCTGGTTAACATACTGGTTCTTTTTACCTGGCATGCTGTTCCGGCTGCCAGCAATGCGATCACACAGGTGCCAGTCGATGACTGGGAATACCGCATGATCAGACCTGAAGAGGAAATAGAACCAGACATTGGCGAGCAATTTTCAGAATTACTTGTTTACACGCTCGGAGCCTGGATGACGATTGAATTTTTCAGGCTGATGTTCGCGGCAGGAATGGGTTTTGGAACAATTATAACGATCACGGCCATTTGCGTATTGGCCTCGGTAAGCGGGCCAATGATCGGTGCGATAACCGATCAGGGTCGGGCTTCGATTCGCGACTATGGCTATTCAACCGGCGGCGCCAAAGACATCAATAACTTTCGTCAGAACATTGCGATCGGCATTCTTCCACAACCATCCGACATCACTTACGAAGGGCTTTTTTATGACTATCATTTCGATACCGGCAGCGCATCTGCAGAGCAGCCCGGTTCAGGGAAGCTTTTTGCGCCGGCCTGGTCGTCGGCAGTCAGCAAAAACCCGCTTACCGGCGAAATCGAGCATTATCTGGCAGTTGGTCTGAAATCGGGCAGAAGTCTCGATAAATTTTCCCGCAAAAAACTCAATCTGGTAGTGGTACTTGATATTTCGGGCTCGATGAGCAGCTCGTTTTATGATTACTACTACGGCGGATACAAAAGCAGAACTGCTCACGGCGATGAGCAGAAAAATATGAGCAAACTGCAATCAGCCTGCCAGTCAATCAACTTCATGCTCGATCATCTTCGCCCCGACGACCGTTTCGGCATGGTTCTGTTCAACCACGAAGCGCATCTGGCCAAGCCGATTACACAAATCAGCACAACTGATGTCGTGACACTCAAAAAACACATTCTGGATCTCACTCCAACCGGCGCAACCGATATGGAAGAAGGCCTCGAAGAAGGCTGCCGAATGCTCATGCCTTTCACCCTGAATAACCCGGATGAATTTGAGAACCGCATAATCTTTCTGACCGATGCAATGCCAAATACCGATGATACCAGCGAATCAGGACTTCTGGCGATAACCGAAAAAATGGCAAAGCATCGCATTCACATCACTTTTGTCGGCATGGGGGTTGACTTCAATTCACAGCTGATCAAGTCTATCAGCAAGGTACGCGGCGCCAACTACTATTCGGTTCACTCACCGATCGATTTCAAAAAACGGCTGGCCGATGAATTCGAGTTCATGGTGACACCAATGATCTTTGATCTCACGCTGACTTTTAAAGCTCCCGGGTTCCGCATCAGCCAGGTAATCGGCTCGCCCGAAGCAGACATGTCAACCGGCAGAATCATGCATGTCAAAACATTGTTTCCGTCACCTACCGACGAAAATGGCACTCGCGGCGGCATTATTCTGCTGCGGCTTGAAAAACTCAGTGACAACAAAGAAATCACCCTGACAGTCAACTACGAAGATCGCGGTGGCCGCGAAGACGAAACCAACAACACTTTCACTTTTGCAGCAGTCGAGCCTGAGCACTTCGATGATGCAGGAATCCGCAAAGGTGTGCTGCTGGCCAGGTATGCCGATCTGATCAAAAATTCATCTACCGCCAGCCACAAGAGAGTCGGCCCGGCAAATGAAGACAGAGCGGACGGTTCAGGCTGGAGCTACTGGGAACGCCCGGCCCGCGAACTGACAGTTTCTACAGCGGCAAAGTCTGATATTAACAGATTCTGCACACACCTCAAGGACGAAATCGCAAAAATCGGCGACAGCAATCTCGAAAAAGAAGTACATGTCCTGAATCAGCTCAGCCAGCTTGTAGAAAGCAGAGCCATCGCCCGGTAAACAACTCGTAACTGGCCCTCGACCGTTCTAGTCGAGGGTCAGGCCATCGGCGGCAGCCGTGGTGAGAACGAACTGACGCATGCGTTTGAGATTGTTCGGCACGTCTTTGTAAACGGCCGCATTGGAGGTTACCGCGTAGTCCGGCGATGTAACCAGGCTGAGAATGACCTGGTGCGGGTCAAGCGCGACATTGCGCGGATACCAGTAAGAACCGGCATCGAGACGCAGATCAGCTGACGATATCAGGCCGGTGCTGGTAATACCGTCATGTTTCACTTCATAAGTAAATACAATCTGGTAATTCCCGGCCGGAAGATTATCAAGATGCAGGTAAGGCTTGATATACACATAGGTAAGATTGATTTTGTCAGGTGCAGTTACTTTCATAGTCTGAATGTCACCGCCAAGCTGCAGCAAAACCGGGTTAACGCCGTCGCAGGTCAGCCAGATATTGCAGATCACGTAAGCCATGTTTCTGGTGGGAAAAAGTTCGGCGTAAATGTCTGCCAGAGCGATGTCGAACTGCGCCGTCTCGGGGAAAGGCGGTAATCCGTCGATCTTTGGCGGCAACTGCGCCCATGTTCGTGCAGATGGCACAAAAACACATGCCAGCATCAACAGCAGAAAAAAACCTGAACTCAACCGTTTTTTCATAGCAAATCCAGCTTTCACAGAGGAAATAGCAGCATCACCACGGCACATGCATCTGCGCGAGGCATCTGGTAGATACCCGATCAATAATTCAACAACTAAGAGACTGCTGCGTCGATCGAATCTCATGCAGTGACGTAACAGCCTCGGGTAACAGAATAAAAGATTACGCAGATTGCGGTTTTTGTCCAGCTCTTTTGATCTCGGTGAGGATGCCGGCCATGATCAGCAAAGTACCGATCACAGCTGCACCAGAGATTTCTTCACCCAGCAGCAGCCAGGCAAAAAATATCGCCACCGGCGGCTTGAAAAAAAACAGATAGCTGCTGCGCCCGGCCGATAAAAAACCAAGCACCTTCATGAAACTGATGTAGCCAAGCCCGGTTCCGAGAATTCCGGCGCCCAGAATATTTGGCCAGGTGTGTGAAGGTGGTAGAACATCGATACCGAGCAGATACAACAATGGCAGATAAATGACAAGAGCCGGTATGCAACTTAGCACCATCACCGTCAAACCACCATGCTTATGCACCAGACGCTTCGACAGCACCGTATAAAGACCAAACCCGGCCAGAGCGACAACTCCGGTGCCAACGCCAAGCGGCGTATCAACAGCGCCATCGGTCTTCAAAGAGATCAGTATTACCCCCGAGAACCCCAACAAAAGCGAAAAAATACGTCTCAAGGTCATTTCTTCGCGCAGAATCAGCCAGGCAAAAAAGTTGGTTGCCAGCGGATTGGCCGATATCAGAATCGCCGCGGTCGAAGCTCGCGAATACTTGATGCAGATTGCATGTGCACCCATAGCAAACAAGATGTTCAAGCACCCTAAAAAAGTGAGATCGCGCAGGTCTTCGCGGCGCAGCTCCCGCAATCGGGCGCGATGTTTCCAGAGCAGTGTCGGCAACAGAATCAGCACGGCAACGAAAAAACGCCAGAAATTCATGAGAAACGGCGCGATATCATTGCGCACCGGGTTAACGATGATTTCGATCGAAGAAAAGGCAAAGACAGTAAAGGCGACATAAAATACCGCGATAAAATGGCCGGGATATTGCTGGTGAGCGTTTTGCATAGCCTGATTTTCCTTAGAGAACTTCGTAACCCTCTTCGCTGTCTGCCGGTGACAGTTTTTTCGTCCTGATTCCTGCAGTTACTGCAACTTCAGCCGAAGAGGGGCAGAGAACGATTTTTTTGCCGGAAACCTGGCGCGTCAGCTTTTCCATGGCTGCCGCGCGCAATACAGTTTTGCCGGTCACCGAATAATCGCGACGACCCTGCTGATTGCCGATAGTGCCCATCAACAGTGAACCTGTTGCGATACCGGCACCAATAGTGATAGAGAATAAGCCCTGTTTTTCACGCCGCGTGTTCATCAGGGAAACCGCCGCAAGCAGTTCTTCAGCCGCACGCACTGCGCGAGCTGTTGGCGCCGCCGAGCCAAGCGCCGGCAGAAACACCACCATTATAGCATCACCGATGAACTTTTCGATGGTGCCGCCGTGTTTTACCACCACGGCTTCAGCTTCGGTCATAAACTCGTTGAGCATCTGCACGATCTCTTCCGGCTCTTTCTGTTCGGTCATCGTCGTGAAATTACGGATATCACTGAAAAGAACCGCGCCCTCAACGCGCGTCGCACGCGGTGAAACACGGCCACTGATCGCTTCGCGTGCTATATCTGACAGAAAGCGATTGAGATATTCCTTTTCCTTGAGGCTGGCGGCCATACTGTTAAAATTACGGCAAAGCTGGCCGATTTCGTCATCAGTGGCGACGTCAAGCCGCAAATCATAGTTCCCTTCAGCCATGGCGGCGACGCTCAACGACAACTGCCGCACCGGCGTCAGAAATATGCTGGCGAAATAGCGACTGATAACGGTTATGATAATTACCAGAAAGACAATTGCCGCAAACAGCAGAACCGCCGTTCTCGAAATGCCCTGACTGCCATTATCGCTTTTTTCCAGCGCGATGACTGACCAGTCGATATCATCGAGACTTCGGCCCGCCATGAGAAAATTCTGACCAGCTTCGGTATATTCGCTTTTGAAGCCGCCGCCAGCAAAGTTGAGATGACGCAGAATGCGTGAAAATTCTGGACGGTTCTCAAGCCAGACCGGAGTCAGCGTCTCACTATAAGAGGTGTTCTGATTTGCCAGAAGCAGTTGTGGTGTGCCGGTGGAACATGAATTGATCCAGTCTTCGACCATGCGTTCCTGATAAGGGGCACGGCTGATAACATACATGAAAAATTTGACCGGAACCCTGTTTTCATCATACTGAAAAAAATTGGCCAGCCAGATAGCGCCATGCAGTGCCTTGAACGTGAGCAACTGATTTTGCTGCAGGGCATAGCGGTATAAGGATTCACGACCAATAACCTCTGAGACAGACTCGATTATCAGCCCGTCGCTGACCGACATTCTTGCGCCTTCAGAAACGAATTTGACGTTCTGCTGAATGAACTGCACCATCAGCCGCATCAGCCGCGCCCCTTCTTTGGCTCGTTCGGCATTTTCCTGCTGCGGGTTGCTTATGCGATAAAGCTTTATATCACTGTTGCGGTCACAGACGTAGAACTCTCTGATCGAGTGCTGACGCAGCAATGGTATAGATTCTTCGCAGACCTCTTCAAGCGGTTTTTCGCCGTCGACACACTTTTCCTGAAACAGCTGCAAAGCCAGAAACATCTCGCTCAAACGCTTCTGATAATCTTGTTCGAGAGCAGAAATACGGCCTTCAAGACGGTTGAATGCATCTGACCGCTGCTGGAAAGCCTGCACCTGAATCTGAGAAAAAGCCTGAAAAAGCAGAGCAAGAATCGGCAGAAGACAGGCGGCAGCAGCCAGCCAGGCGAAATGCCATGAAATTGAAAGTGATAACCAGCGCTGTTTTTCGAGATTATTGATAATGAGCACAATGATCATCAGCAATGAAGTAATTATTATGGCTCTGAGAATGTCGTTGTTGACCTTTGATTTTTCTCCCGGCATGTCGGTTACAATAACCGTAAACAGCTTCTCTGCACCGGATTTTTCGTTCAACGTATTGGCGCAGAATGAAAACACCTGATCGGCAACAGCAAAGATGCCGTTGGGCCGGGCCGCAGACTCGGCAACGAACTGTTCAGCAGCAACAGAAAAACCACGCTGCGTGAGCATTTCCCGCAGCCCGGCAGTCGAACCGGTAAAAATGCTGCTGGCAGAGTTAAGCATCAGTTGCTGGTTCTTGCGATACCACTCAAGATTCGCATAAGATTTTTCGGGAATAAACACGAGGTAATGACCGCGAAGATGCTGCTCAAACCAGGATCTTAGAGGCTCACGGTTGAATCGGCTCATCACCATCTTTGGCATCTGGTCTGCCATTCGACTGCCAAACAGTATTACGCCTTCCTGACCAGCAAATACGCCACGGTATACCGTCAGGTAGTTGTAAATGTAGATAACATTGAACGCCGTGCCAAGCGTCTCATCAAGCATTTCTCTGACATTTTCGGGAACCAGCTGCCGGCCATACGTGTTCATCATCAAATACAGCTGCATAAAACCGGCCCAACCAAGCTGCTCATCTTCACTGAAACCATAGCCGACAAAAGTCTTTAAATCAGGGTCGGCAATCAGATATCTGACCTGGTCGCCAAAATTTTCTCTGACAGCGGCGGCGGAGTCTTCAATTGCTTTTCGATCAAGCCGGCCATGAGCATTCAGCACTTTCAGCAGCTTTATCGCCGCCAGATTGTCGGCATTCATAAGAGCTGGCATTAAAGGCAGCCAGCTGCGGACCTCTGCCAGGAATGCGCTGCGGCTGAGATTCTGCAGACGACGTTCCTGAATGCCGATAATCACCAGAAATACTGCGGCAAGCATAATGACAGCGACTACTACTGTCAGGCCCATTGACCGTTTCAAGCTGGAACCTCCCCGTCATGGCCAGTTATGGCAACAACTTCGACAGGCATGGCCTTACCCTTGACCGTTACCGGAGGCAGCTTCTCATACGCGAATGCTGACCCGGCCTTCTGATAAAGCGCCTGCGTTGTCAATATTCCCGGGGTGCCTTTGCGGCCGGCCATCTTTTCGAGCCGGGCCGCCAGATTTACCGTGTCACCGATAAAAGTGTAATCGAGGCGGTTGTTGAGAGAACCGATGTGGCCCGCAATTACCGGGCCGGAAGCCAGACCGACGCCAGTGTGCAGCCCGGCGAAAGCCGGCAATGCAAGCTTGAGCTGCGCGACGCGGTTTTGAATGCTAAGTGCCGCCAGCAGGGCCTGTCGCTCAGCAACCTCCTCCGCAGAATGCTTGAAAGCAGCCATGGCAGTGTCACCAATGTATTTGTCGATATCACCACCATGCTCTTTAACCGAAGTCTCACAGATTTCGAGAAACCGGCTCATCAGCCCGACAGACTCCTCTGGCGATAACTGGTCTTCCAATATCGAAAAATCGCGAATGCCGGCAAACAAAACAGTAACGTCGGCACGTTCGGCCACGATCTTCTGCTCAGCCGCCGCGTGCTCGAACAGGTCGGCGCGGAGATAATCGCGCATGGCCGCCTTTTCCCGCAAACCTGCTATCATCTGCCCGAAATTATTCGACAGCACACTGATTTCGTCATTAAGCGATCCGCTCAGCGCCATAGCGGGGTAATCGCCGGTTTCGACCCGGGCTGCCATTGCTGACAGCTTTAATAGAGGCCTGAGAAAGTAGCCTGAGAAAAAGTTGACTATCAGCAAAGCGATCAACATCGCTGAAACAGTTGTTATCGCAAGAGTCAGAAGCTGCTCGAGTCTTGGGTTCAGTCCGGAAAAAGCAAGCTGCTTAACTGCCATACCTACCGCAGCAAGATCTTTTAACGGGCGCGCATACACAAGATACTGACGGTTGTTCCATTCATGCACAAAATGGAATGAGTTGTTGGTTACCCGCGAAGCATCGAGAATACTTTGCAGGCGTGCAGATGCAGGCATACGATTTATTTCGGATCTGGGCCCGGCAGAAATATAGAGACGGCGCAGCGAACCGGGCTGATCTCTTTTTACCTTGCGTAAAAAGCTGTGCTGCATGGTCCGGTTGTTGAACCCGATGTTAAGACAGGCTTTTACCGTGCCGGAACGGTCTGAAACAAAACTGACGAAACTGCTGAATGAATTGCCAGCAAGATCAAAGCGCCTTATGCGATCGGGAAAGTCGGTATGAACAAAGGCACTTCTGGCCAGGTCTTCGTTTCTTGAACCGCGCACCGGTGATGGAAAGGACTTGTCGATAACATCCAGCGCAAATCCATGGTCTTTGAGATTGTTTCGCGTGAGAGACACCAGGTAATTATTACGTTGCCTGATCGCTTCTGAAGGCAGATCAGAAGCGACCCATGATCTACCGTCAGGCAAAATCACGATCACTACTTCACAACCCTGTTTTTTAAGATCTTCAAATATTTCGCGAGCTATTTTTTGCGAAGACTCGCTTTCGACAACCTTTGCTACTGTTTCGGTTTTAAGATAAAGCTCAAGGTTGCTTGTCTCAAAGGCAACCGATTCTTCAACTTCATAAAGCCGTTTTTCGAGCTGGTTGAATTCATCTTTCTGCATTTCAAGGCTTATTCTGGCAGTGTTTATCGCGCTGGTCACCCCTCCGATCAGCAAAGGAAGCACGATGATAATGACAGTCGTCAAGTTGAACCTTGCCTTGAGAGACCAGTTAAAGCTTGCGGCGGGAAGTCGCAAAAAAGGCAGCAGCAGACAAACCAGACCGGGCAACCAGATCAGTATACCTGCCACAGACAGTATCTGCCTGAGAAAAATATCTTCTGACTTTTGCCGCAGACCGACTACCAGCAACATGTCAGGATTGGCAAAATGCCGGTCAGAATAATACAAAATTCCATCCTGAATCTGTGATGAAATGCCGGCAGCATGATTCGAAGCGAAACCGTGCAGCATATTTTCGCCGATCGTTGAGTGTTCAACAGCATAGTCGCGGCTCAATATATAAGCACCGGCAATCCCGCCTCGATTACGTGCCAATCGCATCGCCCGTTCTTCCAGCCAGAGAGGCCTGGTATGGCTGGTTGGAACAAGAACCATCATATAGCCGGCTACAGAACCGGTTTTTCCCTCGCCCAACTGCAGCAACCCGAGATAGTTGCGTGCGCTTTTGAACATGATCAGCTGACATTCATGCTTGAGCGACTCAAAAAAATCAGCCGCCAGAAAATCACTTATATTGGATTTTACAAAGCCATCGGCTATTTTTTTGTCGAGCACAGTAGCACTTTCGTGGTCGACCACGCTTTTAACGAAAGCCTGCCAGGCGCGTTTCTGCTCTGGTTCAGAAAAACCCTGCGGCGTAATTATTTCAAAATCGCGTGAAAGCCAGATTATGAGCGAACTGTCTGGAAAACTCCGCCAGAATTGCTCAGACAGACGGGCCGTATTTTCTGGCGAAAGAAAGTCTGATCCAAGAAGCTTGTCAGCGCGTTGCCGAAAACCACTAAGACCTTCCTGAATAACTTTCGCTTCGACCATCTGACTCTGAAGCTCAGCCATGACTACTCTGGCATCATTAAGACCACTGTCGATACTGCTGCGCTCAAATTCGCTCTTGTATTGATCGAGAATCATGAACATGAGGGCAGCTGTCATCAGCAGAATGACAGCCATGATCAGGGCCTGTCTGAAAATCCCCGGCCGATGACCATTCTGTACAATATTTGGCATAGTGGTAAACTTTATCAGAAAAATCCGGTATAATTGGTGTTTAGATTATACCCTAATTGCTTCAGATGAATCAGGAGAAGTTTATGAGTTTCAAATCTATCCGCAGAAACCTCTTTCATCGTGTCATCGGTCTCATATTGATGCTTACGATACTCGGCACCAGCCCGGGGATATTCGATGCCATAAGTTTCAATGCCGTTCATGCTGCCACAGCGCCGAGCGCTACGACTCCATTCAATGAAAGCGATGTGAAGATAGATGCGGATAACCCGCTCGCGGTCTCCACGTCAAATGCCGGTGCACAAAAGACAGTTATCGAACTCGACCCCGAAAAAGTCGACCAGCTCACCGCCGAAGAAGAAGCCGAAAAGAAAAAGCAGATGAGCAAGTTCGAAGAGATCGCCTGGTCGATCGGCAAAGCTCTGCTGCCTACTCTCGCGGTCATGGCTTTTTCTGCCGCCGTTGTCTGCCCGCTTGCCTGGGTAGTAGTTGGAGCCGTTGCCATTGGTGCCGCGACTTCAGGCATACTGACCTACGCTTACGAAAATCGAAAAAATCAGTTCCGCTCCGAATCCGAAAAGAAATCACAGGACAAAATCTGGCGCGAAGTTTCGATTCAGGCGGCCATCAGCGGCGTCATGGCGCCATTCAACATGCTGACAGCAGGCATGGTGCAGGCGGTCGGTCCCATGACCATAAAAACCATAATGCAGACAGCCGCCAAAGCTGGCGCTGTCAGCTTTCTTGGCAGCACGGTTTCGAATGTCACCAAAGGCGCCGTCACCAATCTCTGGTATAACCACTACTACAATTACGATGAGCGCGAAAAAGAGCTGAAATCGACCATCGCCAGCCTCGAAGCCAAAACAACCAGAACCGAAGCAGAAGACCAGCAACTCGCAGCCGCTCTTAAAGAACTCGATACCATCACCAAAGAAAAATACACGCTCGACAACTTCCGCAAAGACGAGAAGAAAGCACTGGTTTCAGCCGGCATATCAGGCGTTCTCGGCGGTATCGCCGGACGCTACGCCGCTGAAACAGACTGGGCCAAGACTGCCTCCAGCAAAATTTTCGGCACTGTTTCAAAAGCCAACATGATTTCGAACGCGGTGGTCAGCAACCCGTTCGCTTTTGCAGCCGGTGCTGCCAATGCTGCCGTCGATAAAAAAGAAATTCTTAACCAGATCGAATATAACCGCATGCAGCAGGTCAAATACGAAAAAGGTTCAGCTGCCTGGCAGTATTACGAGAACAAAATCGCCGACCTTGAAGAGGCCTACAAAAGCATAAGCCTCTCAGAAGCCGGCAAACAGGCACTGATCAGCAATGCCGCCATGCAGGCCGCGATTGTCGGTACTTCGGTCGCCAAAACCCGCATCTGGGACCTTCCGTCACAGAAGCGCGCAAAAGTTCAGGAAGCTTTCGAAGAACAAAGCGAAGAATGGAAAAAGGCCAATGAAGTCCGTCAGGAGCTCGAGCTCATGAAATACCGGCGACCTGTCGCCTCTGATTATGCGACAAAAGCTGAATATTCGAAGGCTCTGCGCGAATATGTCGGCGAACTGAACTCGTTACGTAACGACTACAACAAGGCCAAGGTCGAAGCCTCGGCGGCCCAGAGCAGCGCGGCCGGGCAGGCACGCATGAAGGAAATCGAACAGCAGGTTTCTGCCACGATAGAGCACAATCGCCAGGCAGAACTGGCAAGGGCTCTTGGATACGAGTCTTACGTAGATTTCAAAATGAAAGAGCTGGCAAAAGACCCGCTAAATGCCGACCTTACTCCGGGAGAGTTGCGCCACAAGGCTGAATATGCCGTTTTAGACGGCTATAATACCGCCGCCAAAGACAGCGCTGTTAAGCTGGCACAGATGGAAGAAAAACTCGAACGCCAGAACATGAATCTCGTCGGGAAGATCGAAAGAGGCGAAGACGGCAAGCACTATGTCGTCGTTACTGACGACAACGGCAATATGGTCATGCGCAAACTATACCAGAGCGGTGAAGGAGCCGGTCTGGTTTCCCGTATAAAAGGCGGTTCTCCGGCAGAAATGAAAGAGGCTGAAATTAACAACGTGGTTCGACAGGCTTACAATCAGTCTGCCATGGTCAAACCGACTTCCTTCAGAAACGAATTTGTCAGCATGCGTGTTAACCAGATGCGTGCCCAGGGCATGACCGAACAGCAGATCGATGCACAGCTCAGCGGCATAGTCGATGAAGCCAATACCAAGATGGTCTCGACCTACGGCGGCTGGCAGAACGTCGCCAAGGCCGAAATTCTGGCAGAGGGTCTCGCCCGCGCCAAATATGAAGATGGAGCCGCCCCCAACCTCAACAAAATTCTCGACTTTCTCAAACGCGGCCTCTCTGATAAAACTGTGGCAACGGTTCAGAGCCAGATTTCCAGCGGCATAACCGGAGTGGTTCCCAAGGCAATTGTCAAAACAGATCCGCTAGCGCCAATTTTCAATACTGAGGAACGTGACGAAGAAGCCCTCAGACGCATCACCGACAAGGCCATGCGTGATTACTACCTTCGCTACGACGAAACCCGGCGCTGAGGCTCACCGACAAATCAGCTCAACCATAAAGGTTGAGCTGATTTCATTTTAGAACGGGCTCGAAAAACAGTTGCTCTTGCCAAATGAAGCGGTCTGTGAAAAAATGGCCGGGTGGCAAAAGCATTTTCATTAAACAGGGTAATCTGGCGTCTTGCTCTCTGGCTATGCGTTGCGCTGGTTCTATTCATAACCGCAGCAGCGCTGCTGACCGATTACAAAAAGGTCGTCGGCCTTGTCACCGCCATTTCGCCATCATACCTGATCACGATCATCGCGGCGGTTCTTTTCAATTATGCCCTGCGCTTCATCAAATGGAACTGGTTTCTCGGCATACTTGGCATAAAAGTGCCGCTCAAGCTGAATCTGTGGATATTCTTTTCGGCCTTCACCATGGTTCTCAGCCCGGCCAAGCTCGGAGAACTGGTCAAATCATTTCTGCTCAAATCACGGCTGGGCATTTCTGTTGCCAGAACGGCACCGGTGGTCGTCGCTGAACGACTTACCGACCTGCTCGGCCTGCTGATCCTTTGCGCCATCGGCTTTTCACAGTTTGCTTTCGGCGGGCGAACCCTGGCGCAGAAGCCGCATCTGGAAATTCATTTTGTCAGGG
>CAZMWO010000052.1:0-12861 GCA_964569565.1 uncultured bacterium
TCGAGAATGTGCTGGCAGCAGGCCGAAAGGCTCTTGCCATCTTTGCCGATCTCAAACCTGATATCGAGAATGTCATTCATTACCTGCATCAAAAACTGCATGACATCCGACCGGTACAGCTCGATATTTCTGATAAAACCGGGTATGCGCAGGATCAGATGACTGTTGTGCACGTAGATGACCACATGCATGGTCAGATTGTGACCCTGCATGTAAAGCTCGATCGCATCGTCGGCGATATCGTGATACCTGATTTCGGCGGCATCGAGATAAGTCTTTACCAGGGCTATAATTTCGCGGGTCGCATTTTCTGATTCCGGCCGGTCGTTGACCATATTCATCTGACAACCTCGGTTAATATTCTTTTAAACTCATCTGATGATATACCAAATGCCCGGCAGGCAAAACCCAGAATATTTTTTTCGGATTCTTCGACAACGCCATCGCGGAAGGCTGCCTGACAAAGGTTTTTGAACAGGCGCTGGTGGCTGAAACGTTCGCGCAGCCCGCCGGAAAGTTCGACACCGGCCAGCTGACGCCTGACATTGTTGAACATTTTCATGAACATCTCGTCAGGAACATTGAGCGCAGCTTTCAGCTTTTTTATGAGTTCCTGCTCGGCCGGCTCGATCTGCCCGTCGCGCATTATCTCGAGCAGCACCATCGAAAAGAATTCCGGGCCGGTCAAAGGTTTCCGTTCTGTTTCGCCAGGCGAAGGCTGTGTCGTGTTCTGCGGCACAGCCAGCTTTCGGGTGTTTCTCAAGAACTCATAAGCCGCTCCGCTCGGGAAACGTTTGATGATTTTTTCGAGTCGCGGCTGCAGCCAGGCTGTGATCTGCTGCTCGCCATGCATCTGCGGTATCATCCCGGTCAGCATCTGGATATAGCCGGTCGCCCGGGCGAAGGCGCCGTTGTTGATAAAACCTTCTATCTGCCTGAAATACTGCTGGATTTTGCTGTTGGCAAGAATGCCATGTTCACTGTGCAGCTGTTCGCAATAATCTTCGAGAGACAGGTCGAGCCTGCCGGCAGAAGCAATAAGGTGGCGTTGCACCGGTGCCAGTTCGCTGTAATGCATAAGCAGTCGAAGGTTGAGTCTGGCAAACTCAGGACTGGCAACCTGGCCGGCTTCAAGAAACCAGGCTGCCCGGCGCAGCAGTGCGTTGAAATAAAACTCATCGCGCCTGAGTGCTTCACTGAAAAACTCCTGGGCTTGCGCGTCGTGACCGGTCTTCTGGTAGAGAATGCCGAGATTGCACCAGGCATCAGGAGCTTCGTCAAAAATTTCGATCGCCTTGCGGTAAGAAGCCTCGGCGGCAGCAGTCTCGTTGTTGAGCCTCTGGCACAGACCGAGCAGGTTGTAAACTCGGCCAATGCGCGCATCGGCTTCAATCACCTTCTGATATGCAGTAATGGCCCCGTGGGTGTCACCGGTTGCCTGCGCTCTTATGCCGCCGGCAAAGTGCCCGGTCAGGTCGAAACGCTCGAATTTGAACAGCAGGTTATCTTCTGATGAGGTTTCCATGCCTTGTCTGTTCAGTGCGACGGCAGCGGCTTCAGGCAGTTTCGCCAGCAGCGTGGATTCGGCAGAAGCGCTGGCAATAATTGCCCCGGTGACAAACGAAAATATCGCCAGACCGTTGTCTATCGCCATTATCGAAACGTTGTCGCCGGCGATTTCGTTCCAGGCGACAGGCGTCAGCGAAAAATCAAGCCGCAGCAGGTCTGCTGACTCGACAGGCACTACTGTGCAACTCATCAGTGCTGGCTCCCCTCGTCTAATTTTTTACAGCGCCGGCGGAAAAGCGATGGTCATCAGCTCGTTTCGTCCGGCCAGAAGTGTGAATCCCCAGTTGCCGCTGTCTTTTTCGAGATTGATGTCAATGCTTTCGGTAAGGGTGGAAACAGTTCCATTTACGCTGTACACAAGGGTCAGCTGTCCTGCGACCGAAGCGTAATCTTCTCCGCCCATGCTTACGCCGATACCGGTGATGGTAAAGTCGTTCACCACGGCTTTGGCGAACAGGTTCTCAAGACGATCCTGAAACTCCGTGTAACCGGTTGGTTTGATTGAACTGAAATATTTAAGGTTTGAAAAGACATAGGACATGGCGACATTCAGATTTTCAGCCTTTACAGCTGCCGCAAAGGCTTCGACTGCCGTGGCCACTTCAAGTTCTTCGGGGGAGAGCGTGTAATCGCTGCTGCCGCCACCACCGCCACAGCCGGCAAAAATCAGCGCCAGACAAAAGATCGCTAACAGACAGAATATGGTTTTTGGTCTTTTCATAGATTCATATTCTAGACGTAATTTAACCCTGTGTCAAAATGAATGTAGGGGTTCAGCGTGCTGAACCCCTACATATCGTATCAACGGGTTTTGTCTGGTTGCAATAAATCAGGCCTTGCCGGAGCAGCCCATGATGCGCATTTTGCGTTTTACGACTTCTCTGATTGCATCGCGTGCCGGGCCGAGGTATTTGCGCGGATCGAATTCAGCCGGATTTTCGAAGAATACCTTGCGGATCTGGCCGGTGAGAGCAATGCGCAGGTCGGTATCGACGTTGATTTTGCAGACGCCGGTTTTGGCGGCCTGGGCGATCATGTCTTCCGGTACACCGCGTGAGCCGGGCAGATTGCCGCCGTATTTGTTGCAGATCGCGGTAAGATCTTCAGGGACCGAACTGGCGCCATGCAGAACCAGCGGGAAATTCGGCAGCATCCTTTCGATCTCGGCAAGGCGGTCGAAAGCCAGCTTGGGTTCGCCCTTGAATTTGTAGGCGCCGTGACTGGTGCCGATAGCTACTGCGAGCGAGTCGCAACCGCTCTTTTCGACGAATTCTTTAGCTTCTTTCGGGTCGGTGTAAGTAGCATCCTTGGCGGCTACCTTAACTTCGTCTTCGACGCCGGCCAGTTTGCCGAGTTCGGCTTCGACAGTGACGCCTTTTGAATGAGCGTAAGCTACAACTTCTTTGGTGATTCTGATGTTTTCCTGCAGCGGGTGTTTGGAGGCATCGATCATTACTGAAGTAAAACCGCCATCTATACACTTTTTGCAGATGTCAAAATCATCACCATGATCAAGGTGCAGTACAACCGGTATGGAAACGCCGGAAGCTTCCGCCATTTCCATTGAAGCCTGAATCAGGTGAATCAGATATTCGTGGCGTGCATATTTTCTGGCGCCGGCTGACACCTGAATGATCAGCGGGGCCTTTTCTTCGATTGCAGCTTCAAAAATGCCCTGAACGATTTCCATGTTGTTAACGTTGAAAGCGCCTATGGCATAACCGCCCTTATAGGCCTTTTCGAAAAGTTCCTTTGAAGTTACCAGTGGCATCGATGTCCTCCTGTGCAGACTGATATTTGATGCGGAAAATGCATCGTCTGTTCCTGTCGCATCTTATCAGCTGCTGCCAGAAAAGTCAAAAGCTGTCGAATAATATGAAGACTGTGTGAAACTTTTGCCGAAGTTTTTGCGTTCTTTATATGGTCGGGAATTTCCGGCAGGGTACGTATTATCTGAATTTAGAGTAAAATAGTTATTATGCAAAAAGCCTGTCTGGTTTTTATCTGCATTGTCATGCTCATGATCGTTTCTTCTGAGCCGATCATGGCTTACAGTTCGCAGGCACGCGAGTATCTGCGCCGTGCCGAAGTTTTTTTCGAGAATGGCAACCTTGTGCAGGCGCGCAATTTTCTGCAACGTGCCGAAAAAATCGATGCAGCTGATGAGAAGGTTAAGGCATTCGCGACCAGATTTAATAAAGAACTGGCTGAAAGGGCCGCAAGACTGCAGCAGCAGGTTGAATTTTATCTTTCGGCAAAAAATGTACCAGAAGCCGAGAAACTTTTGCAGGAAATGCTTGCTCTTGCCCCGGAGAACGAGTTTGCCCGCGAAAAAATGAAACAGGTCACCGATACTTATCGCAAAATTGAAGAATACCAGTCGCATGGCATTCAGATCGATGTTTCAAGTGGGCGTGCCCATGATCTCGATCATTATTCGGCCATTTCTTACATGAACCGTGCCCGTGGTTTTTTCGCGCAGGGCGATCGTGTAAAAGCAATGGAAATGCTCGAGGTCATTCTCAAACGTGAGCCTGATTACAAACCGGCTCTTGAATTAAAAGCCAGTATCGAACATGTCAATCAGATAGAAAGTTTCGTAGAAAAGGCTGAAACGGCCTTTCTGGAAGGGCGCATGCTGGAGACCATAGACGCCCTCACCGTGCTCATAGCAAATTCCCCCGACCGTATCGAATACCTTCTGTTGCGAGGAAAAGCTCATCTCAAGCTCAAAGACTATGATGACGCCCTTGCCGATTTCTGGAAGTATTATCGCAGCAACCCTGATAAAGACACGCTTTTTCCGATGTTTTCCGAATGCTATTACGGCATGAGAGACTACCAGAAGGCTCTCGCATTCAGCCGCAATCCTGTGTCAGGCATGAGTTACCAGCCGCTGAGTTTCAGGTTCGACTGTCACTTCAAACTGTTCATGCTCTCGTATTTTCTGTTGGCTTTCTTTCTGGCATTGATTCCGGTTGCAATCTATTACGCCTGGAAGTCTGGAGAAGACCTTCTTATGCGTTTTTCGCTTGGCTCAGCCTGGTTATTTGTCAGGTGTCTTCCGGTTATTTTTTTTAAGTCGCCTGTCGATTGTCTTGGTGACCTTATCAGTATTGCCCGTGATCTCAATGTTCCCTGGCTGAATTATCTGGTTGGCATAAGCCTTTTTAAGATCGGTCAGGTCGAGGGGGCGCAGCGTTTTCTCACTTACAGTCTCGAAAGCGATTCTTTGCGGTCGCGTGCATACTATTTTGTCGGTCTTGCCCGCAAGCATCTCAAATATCAGGCTTATGACAGTGACTTCGAGGAGGCCGTTCTGAGCGGCGTTGGCCGGCAGGGTTCCGCCTGGCATCCGAATTTTATGAAACTGATTGAGCGTGAACTCCTGTTGAGTTATAGTAAAGGTAAGGACGGCGATACTTTTGAAGGAATGGCTTATGCCATAGTTGACGCTCAGACAGGGAGTGAAACATGAAAAGGCTTATGTTCGCGGGTCTGTTCTTGTTGATGGCGCTTTTTTCGCCGACAGTTGAGGCCCAGGATGCCTTTACCATGTCGATATTACAGTCGGTTTTAATAGAGAGTGATTACGGAAATCCTGTAAACACTTACGAAGATGTCGACCCGATTACCGGTATACGTGCGAATATCTCAGGCCGCGAACCCACGACCAATCAGGGTGAGATAAGCAGCAAATTTGGCGGTTTTGCCAAAGACGAGACCGCAATCGAATTTTTCGGCCGGCTCATCAGTAATGGCGGGCTTATATTTACCAACGGCAATATCGACTTTACCAGTTTTCTGCTGAGCCACTTCTATCTCGACTCCGGTTATATGCTGACTGATGAAATAACCGGAGATCAGTTCTGGCATGACAGAAAGATGAATCCAATTGCAGGCCTTGCTTTCAATGATTACGGCCATACAGAGAATCCGCACATGCGGAAGTATTACCTGTGTCTCAATGCCACGTATCAATACATCCCGCCCTTTCCCAAACCTGATCCCAACGCGATTTCATGTGAAGAGCACCGGCAATTCTGCGATTATCCGCCCTGCAAGAAAAAGAAGGAAGAACCTGATCCTGCCAGCGCCGGAGCCACCATCGTCACCCAGGACGAAGAACATATACAGACCGTACCGAACATTCACAAGGCTTTGAGCAACGTAATAGAAAGTTATATTACTGATGGCCAGCCTGTTATCGAGAGTCAGAGCGGTATTGACTTTACCATGACATTCAAAGACCGCACACCGCCGAGAATTGAAGGCTGCGTCGATGGCGATTTTCCTGAACTCGGTGCTGACCGGCCGGCTACGACCGGTGACTGGTATAAGGTCGAGGGACTCAAAATCACTGACAATTCCGGCGGCAAGGTAGGTACTGCTTTACTTCTTGGCAAAATCGACACATCACCTACGGTGACCTGGGCCACCGAAGAGCAGTGGGTCATGGAAAAACCCGTTGTCATAGATTCAGAATCCGAAATCGACCAGGTCATAATGCCGAATTCATGCCATGGCGTCATGCGCTACACTGTCTATACCTGGGATAAACACGGTAACCTGAACCCCGGTGATCCCAAAATTCGCGAAAACGACCCCGAAAATTGTTATGGCCTTGGCACAACAGTGATTGGCGGTTTAAATGTTAACTTTCTGGGTGAACTTATCGATCTTAACCTTCTGACTGATCCGGGTATTGCGACCGGCTGGCCGATACAGATTGAATACCGGCCCCCCGAAGAATTCGACGACACTTATATAGGCGAACTCTCGGCCAAGCTGAATTCAGACTTCAGGCGCGGTCAGGGTTTCATCAACATCAGAGACAACGATCTGCCGAATATCGTCATCAGAATCGAATCGGTAAAAGATGGCAGCCGTATTTTCTTTCCGCCGGTAGTACCTTATGGCGACCCTGATTTCAGTATAGTGCAATCGACCAAATACAAAGCATCAGCTGCACCGGCTGATATGAACGTAGCTGATTATGTTGAATTTCTTGGCCCGCCGACATCTATACCGTTTTTGAGCAGTCGTATCGCCGACGGGAGTCAGGATCTGTATTTTCGCATAATTGATATTTTCCCCAGCGATATCATGCATCAAACGGAGAAAGATCTTCTGCTCAACCGTTACAAGTCATCACCGGACCCCGAATTTATCCGCAAGAATTTTCGTCTCGAGACTTATGACCAGTCAGACACCAGAGAGTCAGACGGCTCGCCTGAACTGGATATAGAAACTTTCGGCCGGCGTAACAGCTTCGGCCGGCGCGCTGTAGCAGTGCTCGAGCTTCCCGATAGTAAGGCCATGATTCAGGAAGACGTTGAATACCTCATCGATGTCTGGGCTGATGACAACATCAAGTGGTCGACCATAGACAGTTCAGGTCAGAGACTCGACACCGTCATAGCTATTCCCACCGGTATTCAAACTGGCGAGATAAACGTAGAAGTGCCTAACCAGCTGCCGCGTGCGACCTACCGCGTGCCGCTTGACAGTCAGGAGAGTGTTAATGGTCGGTTGCGGGTGGTTTTTCGTGAGCCGACGCCACCTGATGTCGCTGGTTCAGACGAAAACGAACTTATCAACCGCAAATTTCCTTTTATCGACGTTAGAGCGACCGATTATGCCGGTCTTGAACGCAGTATCAGGCTTTATCTGAGAGTTACCAACGAAAATCCGAATATCAGGGTAATAGATCGCAAGCATGAGCAGAACAGATAGACTGAAAAGTCTTGTGAAGTCCCGCTGTGGGGTTTCACTGGTCGAAATACTGGTTGCGCTGGTAATAATGGCTCTTGCAATCTTGCCTGCGATCGGTGCTTTTTCGACCTCTTATGGCACTGCCACCCGCCAGCTTGAACAGGAAACGGCCCTGAAGCTCGGCGAAGCAGTGGTTAACGTTCTGTTGACAGTTAACTACGACAAGCTTTTATCCGGCACTCTTGGTACGGTTCCGCTCAACATTCAGACACCATCGGGTGAATTCAAGGGCTCCATCATGTTCTCGGGCATGACGGCAAGCTCGTCTGCGGTAGCAATCGGCAGAGCTTCTTATACAGTCGGTGTCTGGGTTAATACAGTTTTTAGAGCACAGAACATAGATACGCCGCACGACGATGCCCTTGTTTTTGGTTTTAGAAGTTTTGACCTTCCTCCTGGTCCTCCGCCCCTGCCGCCCCCGCCGCCGGCTCCTCCAGCACCGGTAGCTACCTATTCATGCTTTGATGATCTGATATGTGTCAAAGTCAGGGTCGATTATGGCCAGCGCGAAGCAGTCGATCTCGAGACTTTCAGGGCGGATATGAGCAGATGATTAACAAGCCGTTTAACAAAAGGCGTGGGGTGGCAATAGCCGTTGTTCTGGTTTTTTGCACCGCCATACTCGCTCTTATCGGTATTCTGCTCATGAATACCCGACAGCAACGGGGAACTTTCTCAAAACAGTACGAGCAGACCCGGGCTCTTATGGCGGCCAGGTCGGCTGTGCAACTCGCTATCTACAAATACCGGGTTCTACCCTCGGAATACTACCGGATTCATCAGATGGCCATGGCGGTGCAGGCTGGTGGCGACCCGACCGAATTCAATATAACCAGAACGATGTGGCTGCATGACCTGCACACAGAGAACGCAGACACGCCTGCCGCAAAGATCAAGCAGCATCTTGAGGCCGAAGCAGCGGGCACCTTTGATTTTGGCATCGATGATTTTGATCTCGTAACGCGCACCCTGCAGGGATATAATCAGGATTATCTACGGGTCAGAGCCTGGGGCAGTTTTAATGGCACCCGCAAGACGCTGGAGGAGCTGGTTGAAGTTCAGATTGCACAGTAAAAGAGCCTTTACCATTATCGAAATTATCGTTTCAATTCTGGTTTTTTCGGGATTTGTGCTGGCGGTAATGTTCTTGTATCGTCACAGCAGTAATTCTTTTAAAATTACCGCCTGGAAGCAGGAACGGGCTGCTCAAGCTGATCTGTTCTGGGCGCAGGCGCGCAAGGCGCTTGAAGAAGCTACCGACCGGCTTGAATTTGCACCTGGAGTTACTAATAATCCCCCACTACTGAAGGAATCCCGGCCGATCAAAATTCACCCGACGCCCGGTACGGCACCTGATGGCAATATTCTGGCCTGGAACGTCAGCAAAACTACTTATGACATGGCCGGTTCGAACCATACCAGCACGCACAGCACTTTTTCCATGGCCAAACAGAAGCGGCGACTGATAATCAATGGTAGTGATGGTCGGGTCCCGGTGCTCGATGATGTGGCAGCGATTGAATTTATCGTTTCTTCCGTTACTAAAATGCCGAATAATGCCGAAGAAATCACAGCTGGTGTCAGCCCTGCTGCGATTGGTACATTGCTGGAAATTTCATTGACCCTGTCGCCGCCTGATGGCTATATCGCGGGAGATCTGAAGATTCCCATGAGTCACAAGTTTCGTCTTAACGTGGCGCCTTTCTCTGATTCTTCGCCAACGTACTGAATTAATGTTCAAGCAATCTCATTACAGGGCCTGCCGGCTCTACGGCCTGATACTGTTGGTCATGGTGCTTGCCGTGACAGCATCGGCCTATGCCCAGGAACCCTTAACGCTGACCGTTGAGCCTTCGCCTTTTGCCTGGTCTGTTGTCGCCGCGCTGGCAGTAATTATTATTATTATGCTTGGCGTGCTGCTGGCAATACTGAATAAGTCTCTCGGCAAGGAAATCAAGATCAAGGCAACCGTCAAAAAAACAGTAGAAGACTCTTACGCCAGAAAGATCAGAAGCGAATACCAGGCCAAACAGGCACTGCTCGACAAAAAGATCGAGCAGGTCCGTCAGCGATTCTCCATGGTCATGATGAAAGTAAAAAACCTTCTCGATACACTCAACCACGATGAACTGTTCAAGGCAGTTACCAATCTGATCGAAGTTGATATCGGCGCCAGCCGCTATATCATTTTTCTGGTCGATCCGCAGAAAAACGAACTCTATCCTTTCCGTTGGCAGGGCTATACCGATGCCGCCGTGGAAAAATTTGCCATGTCGGTCGACAATGCGCATGTGATTACTTATGCTCTCAAGCGAAAGCAGACAATCTACCGTTCGGCTGCGACAGGCGACATAGAACTGCGTAAGCTGCTCGAGCGCGAACCGGTTTCCAACACGCTTGTCGCTATTCCTCTGGTCAGTCAGAATAAAAACTTCGGCGTCGTTCATATTGCGACTTTTGCCGACGGACACACCGAAATGGATGACAGCGAAACCCGTTTTCTCACAACGTTGCCGACATTCATCGGCGGCGCTCTTGCCAATGCCGACATCTTTGTGCAGACCCGCGAGGAGCTGATTTCGGCGAAGCAGGTAACCGAACATGAAATAGCAGAAAAGCGGCAGTTACAGGAGATGTTTTCGCGTTATACCTCTGCCGAGCTCATTGATAATCTTCTGCGCAACCCTGATCGAATAGATCTCGGCGGGGTAAATCGGGTGGCGGCCATAATGTTTACTGACATCGTGGGTTTTACCGCGTTCAGTTCGCGCTTTACCCCAAAAGAGGTTGTCGTGCTGATGAACGAGTATCTCTCGCGGATGACAGAGGTGATTCTCAATTACCAGGGCGAAATTGACAAATTCATCGGTGACGCCATCATGGCCCGTTTCGGCGTTCTCAGTGACCTGCCGTATCCCGCTAAAAATGCGGTAGAAGCGGCATGCGCCATGATCGAAGAACTTGAGAAACTGAGTTCTGAATGGACAGCCCGAGGGTTACAGGGGTTCAATATCAGGGTGGGTATTGCAACCGGCGAGGTTCTGGCCGGTAACATAGGTTCTTCACGTCGTCAGGAATTTACGGTGATGGGTACAACGGTTAACCTGGCATCGCGCCTTGAAACTCTCAACAAGGAACTTGGCACCCGCATACTGGTCGATGAAACGACTTTTGCGCAACTGCCGCGTGGCATAAAGCACCAGAAGCGGGAAAACGTCAGAATTCGCGGTCTTGATACTCCGGTTACCGTATATGAGATTCTTGAGCAGGTAAAGCCGGCCAAAATAGTATCGATACAACCCAAGCTCGACCAGCTCGCAAGTCGAAATCAGCCTGCTGACAATGTTTCACGGCCAGAAACGCCTTCGGTTCCGGTTAGCAACCGGCCAGACGGCAGCTGACCCTGCAATTCAGCATCCCCAATACTGTCATAGGCAAAAAGATGAGATTGCTTCGCTTCGTTCGCAATGTGACAGATGATTATACCAATTATACTTGTTTCGTTCGTAACTACCTTCGGCATTGTTCGGTTATACATTTTTTGTGCTCGTGCTCGTGCGCGTAATCGTAATCGTCTGTCGCTGGCAATTGCAAAAACCGCGTTTGTGCCCAGTCTTTGGCTGCGAACGAATCTTTTGTGAATGGTATTAGAGGCTGTACTGGCGGTTGAAGAATTTTTCGCTGGGGTTTTTTATCAGATAAGCCAGCAGATTTCCGCTTTTGTGCGCCTTGAGAATTGCCATCGGCGTTCTCAGATTGTTTTGTTCAGGCTTGAGAAGGCTTATCAACAGTTTATGGCCGGTGATATCGGGGTTGAAGCGTCGCGGAAATCCACCATCGCGTGAAAGCACCGGAGCCGCAGCGGCCCAGAAGTTGCCGGTAGCCGCATCGAGGTTGTTGATGCTGGCGATTGTGTAATCATAAGTCGCCAGACGGTCAAGTAATGGCTCGAGTGCCCTGACGGTCGAGGGATAAATGTCATGCAGCAGCAGCGCGCCGCCGCGCAGATTTCCGTTGGCCATGCCAAGCTGACGCTCGGTTTGATGAAGAATGCTGGCCTCATTTTTCTGCAGCCAGTCTTTCGGGTCTACTGTCCAGAGCATGACTTTCATGCCGCGCTGTCGGGCGACCGCCAGCACTTTGCGGTTCATGGCTCCATAAGGCGGCCGCAGATATTCGGGCCGGCAGCCGGTTATGCTTTCGATCAGGCTGCTGGTGCGGTCAAGTTCTTCGTTCAGGGTGCTGTCACCCAGTTGCGCAAGGTTTTTGTGGCTGTATGAATGATTGCCGATCAGGTGTCCTTCGTCATGAATCTGTTTCACCAGCTCAGGATATTTGGCAGCCTGCAGGCCAAGCACGAAAAAAATCGCTCTGGCCCGGTGCCGTTTCAGAATTTCCAGAATTTTGGGGGTCGTGCGGGGGTGAGGGCCATCATCGAAGGTAAGCACTACTTTTCTGGTGTTGGCCAATAGTTTAACCAGTTGCGGGCGATTGAAATCGTCACCGGAACTCGCGATGGAATCATCGATAAGCATTTCTTCATCTACAGGTGGCCGGCTGATGGAACTGCGGTCAGCTTTATAAAATTCTCCGGTGGCAACTGTGTCCATTGACAGCAGCTCGGCGTGCAGAGCAGCAGAAGAAGATACTAAAATAAAAATGCCCACAAAAATGCGAACAGCAGTTAAAATTTTGTTCATGCATGAAATATCGACAATTTACTGTCGGCAGCTTATGACGAATTGTAACAGTATCCGGTCAGCCAATGTCACTTTCAGTAAATTTCCGGTTAATTGCTTAACTTACGGCAGCCGGACTGTTATAATTGGCCGGTAAATCTATGCGTAAGTTATTAACATTGCAAATACTCGTTCTGTTGCTGCTACTACAGCAACAAGCCTCTTCGCCCCTGTTTGGGGCAACCAGAGTGTTTCTCTGCTCGCGTCTTGAATTCACGCCTGCGTTGCTCGATATGTTGCGGCGTTCGGTGGCAAGACAGCTGGGCATAAACGATACTATAATTCTACAGCCGCTCGAAAATCAAGGCGGTGTAACCCTCAAGGCTTCCGGCAGCCTGGTTCTCATCGAACACGGTATGGATACTTCGTTCCTGCCGGAAGGTTACAAGCCGGCCAATACTCATATCGATCTTGCCTGGGCTCTGGTGGCGAGTATGCGCATACCCGGCCTGCCGATCGATCAACCGGTAGACGGAGAACGTTTCGCGACCCTTCTTCAGGATCTCAAGAAGCAGTCGCCTGAGCGTTATCCATGGTTTGAGTCGTTGAATTCAAAAGTTACCCTGAGAAACTTCGACGTTCTTTTTGCCGGATTCGCCCAACAGGGAAAAAGTGATGCACAGACCATCGCCAGCGCAGCAGCGAAGCCTTTCTGGCAGCAGTCAGACGCGATAGTTTTTCTGTATCGGGCCATTGAGGAACATTTACTGAATCCTTTTTCGATCGAAGCTGATCTGGGGCTGGCGATGAATGTTTTTGAGGCTGATGACGCGATGTT
>CAZMWO010000053.1:0-8915 GCA_964569565.1 uncultured bacterium
TTGTTCGTCATCCTGCGCGAAGCGAAGCGCAGTCGCAGGATTCAGAAAAGTTCAAAACCGATAGATTTGCTACTTCGCCAGGTGCTTCAAGCAGAATATCAGTCACTTCTGCCTTAGAATTACTGTATCTACGTAATCTGCGGATCGCTCTTCTGTTTTTGCATTTTTGCCTTTAATCGGGTATGCTGACGCCGGCAATAATGTCTGACAGCGGGTGGTAACAATATGGGCAGCAAAGCAGAAATATTTATCGCAGCGATGAGCGGCGGCGTCGATTCTTCGGTCGCGGCGGCAATCTACCTTGAACGTGGCTATCAGGTAGTTGGTGTCACTCTCAAAATGAAAACCTGCGATAACAGCCGCGAAAAAACCAGGTCCTGCTGCGGCCTCGACGACAATATTCAGGCCCGGCAGGTTGCCGAAAAACTCGGCATCACCCACCGTTTTATCTCGGTACGGGAAGATTTTGCCGACAAAATTCTCAAATATGCTCTTGACGAGTACCAGGCCGGTCGTACGCCCAATCCCTGCGTTTTGTGCAACCATTTCCTTAAATTCGGGCCGGTACTCGAGCGGTTTGCCGAAGAGATCGGTGCCAGTGGCATCATCACCGGGCATTATGCCGTAATCAACCGCGACATCCCTGAAAAAGCCAGACTTTTTAAAGGCAGCGACACCGAAAAAGATCAGACCTATTTTCTTTCGGCTCTGACCCAGAAGCAGCTGAACTTCTGTCACATGCCGCTCGGCGAAATGAACAAGCCCGAAGTCAGAACCATGGCCGAAAAACTCGGCCTGCCCAATGCGAAAAAGCAGGAAAGCCAAGATGCCTGCTTCGGCTACAAAGGCGAAACCTTTGCCCTGACCCTTTGCCGGCATTTCAACGCCAGGCCACATAAAGGACTCTTCGTCGATGAAAGCGGCTCTGTGCTCGGCGAACATGAAGGCATCGAATTCTTTACGATCGGGCAGCGCAAAAAGCTCGGAATCGCCCTCGGCAAACCGGCTTATGTAACCGATATCGACGCAAAAACCGGCCGCATCACCGTCAGCACTGACCCGGGCCGTCTGCTCTGCAACAGCTTTTCAGCACACAGCATGAACTGGCTCGATTTCGAGCATGACAGCCTGGACTGCGAAGTTCAGACGAGATACCGCCAGCCGCTGCAGCCAGCCACTGTTCGCAGACAGGGTGACAAAGCACTGGTCGAGCTGCACACTCCCCTGGCAGCTGTAACTCCCGGGCAACGCCTCGCTATCTATAAAAATTCACAACTGCTCGGCGGCGGCTGGATCGAAAAACCAGAATAACCCTTTTACTGAGCAACTTCATCCGACCTGACCTTACGGGCATAAAGGCTTTTCCAGGCTGTGTTCAAAGCATATAGACCGATCATGGCAAAGCAGACGACCACATGAAAACTTGCGGTAAGCGCCCAGACAACCTCTATTCCGCTCATTTTGCGCAGTTCGGTAAAACTCAGACTGCCATCGCCGAGCGTGCAATAACTGATCAGAGTTACATAGCCAATGCCAACCACCAGCGCACCGGCGATCAGAGGCGTCATCAGCACAGCGACAACGTTTCCGGCAATCGTCAACCGCGTCGCGATTCCATCGGCAGATGCCCCCTGCATTGTGCCACCTTGACCTGCATTGTCAAATTCGGCCTGCAGCAGAATTGTGCTGCCCATGAGAATCAGAAGGATTTCATACAGCATCAGAGAATCATAAAGAATATATGGAAGAAAGCCGGCGATCAGAATATTGATTCCGGTCATCTTTGCGTTCAGCTTGTTTTCGCCACTTCGCCAGCTTGGCGTGGCAACGAAGGCCGCCCAGATAATACCGCTTAAAACCAGAAAAGGAGCGATCGAAAAAAACAGAATGGCCTGAGCCGGCGCAAACCTTGGCACGTAACCAATGGTTTCAGCCGTCCGCATCCATGAATCCAGACTCATTGAAATTGCCGGCCGCAGAACAGTCATACTCAGGTAAGCAACCAGCGACATGTCGAACAGAAGAGCGGGCCAGCCTTTTTCAGGGAAGCGCCCGATCGATGCCCCAGCTGCGCCCAGCCTGCTGCGCAAAAAGCTTAGCAGCCCGAGCAGAACCGGAACGAATATAAAACAGGCCATCACGACAATAGTGAAGGTGAATGAATCCATCAGCGCTGTCATACAATCCGCCAGTCTCGGGTAAGGCAAAGACAGCAGGCCAAGATAGATACCGTGAACGCCCGCGATACCAACCCATGCGACGCTGAGCCCGGATACCGGAATCAGACCGGCGATGAAGCCGCACAAAAAGCCGCCTGAACCAGGGCGCGGTTTTGCCAGAGCCGCCCATAAAAGCACGACAAAACCGGCAATAAGTAACACCAGCGATAAGTTGTCGAAAGTAAAACCGGTTGCATGTTCAAGACTGCCGGAGTAGGCCCTGAATGTCGGATACAACATTAGCAGCAGCGACAGGCTACCAGCCTGCGCACCCCTCTGCCAGCTTTTATCCGGAAAGAGTAACGAAAGCAGCATTGTGGCTAAGCCAAAAAGCGACAACACGACAACAGGCGCCTGCGCCGGTGATATTGCAGGAGTATCGCTGATTCTACCGGTTGACAGCTCGATAAACTGCATTCCAAAAACAGCGGCAACAGTAATGAGAACGATACCGAGAATAGCCAGTATTATTCTTGCACTTGATGAAATATTCATGGTGCCACCTCAGGCATTTCAGCAGGCGCTTCAGGCATTTCGGCGAGAGCATCAGCTCCTGAAGCAACAGGTGGCTCCGGTATTCTGGCAGCGGCAAAATGATCGTTCAACAAATCTCGCACTTTCGGAAAGGGCGTCTTTTTCTGCATCTCAAGCAATTCCTGCTGATAAATCAGGTCGAGTGCACCAAGTTCGATCAACTGGCTGGTCACCAGCACACGCCGGTTCTCTTCTTCAGGATCACTCAAAAAATTTCCGTTGTTGACAACCGCCTCCGAAAATCTCTGAGCCGCCCATTGCGACTGATTATCGGGCGGCGCCTGAGTAAGCAGCAATGGCAGCATATCAGGCCGCAACGACCTTACAGCCATGTCACGGCCGGCGGCCAGCAGTGCCGGATCTGCGAACATTGGCTGCGCCAGAAGGAACCTCAGCGTATCTACTGAACTGTTAGCCACTGCAATGCCCAGCAGCACTTTTTTTTGCTGTTCAGACAATTTCGGCGCAGTCGTCAGCACGTTCGTGGCTTCTACCTTGTCTGCAGCAACCATTTTCTGCAGGTTCCAGAAACTGACCGGAGCTGTCATGTATTCATGATAAAAAGCGGTGATCAGAACAACACAGGCAATTGCAGCAAGCACGAGAAATCTTGCCGGGTTAAAGCCTTGTTCAGACAATGATTGAGATGCATGTATACCATGTTGCTGCATGTTTATACTCTCCTTGAAGGCTTATCTACCAGCGCGAATCTCTCCAGGTTTCAAGACGCAGAAAGACTGCAACTGCCATAATTTCGAGGCGACCAGCCCACATCAGAAAAACATAGATGCAGCGGGTGAGCCAGTGCAGGTCAGCAAAGCTGCCCATCGGGCCAATAGAACCAAAGCCCGGGCCAATATTGCCAAGTGTAGCAATGGCACCGGTGTAACCGACAATCAGATTGTTCTCAAGCAAAGCAGTAATGGTGCCGCCAACGGCGAAAAAAGCAAGATACAGAGCGACAAAAGAAAAAACCGGCTGTATTTCCGATTCCTTGAAAATCCTCTTTTCAAGCTTGATGGTTGTGACTGCGCTGGGATGAATAGCTTTAAGCAGAACGCAACCAAGATAACGCAGCATGAGCAGCAGACGCACGACCTTGATACCGCCACCGGCCGAACCCGAACAACCTCCAATGAACATCAGAACGAGCAGAATAACCTTGGCACCATCAGACCACAATTCAAAATCAACAGTAGCAGAGCCTGTCGTAGTCAGTATACTGATATTCTGAAACAGAGCTGTGCGCAAGGTGCAGAACATTCCAGCTTCGCAATCGGCAGCGTAAAGATTCAACGACAGCAGAATAGTGGCAACTGCGATAATCAGCACGTATAGACGAAGTTCCGGATTTTTGAAAAACGAACCGAAGTTGCCCCTGATTCCTTTAACCTGCAAGGTAAAGTTGGCGCCAGCCAGAAACATGAAAATAATGATAACCCATTCCGCGCCAGGATTTTTATAGCCCATGATACTCTCGGGATTCGGCGAAAAACCACCGGCTGCCATCGATGAAAAGGAGTTTGCGATAGAGTCATTCAGCGGCATGCCGAGACCGAACAGAATGACCGACTGCAGAACTGTCAGAAAAAAATACCAGCCCCAGAGACGGCGGGCGGTATCACTGACACGCGGCGTAAGTTTTTCTTTGCTGGCTGACGAAGTCTCGGCGAAAAAAAGCTGACGGCCTGAAATGGCCAGATGCGGCAGAACCGCGACGAACAGAACGAGAATACCCATGCCGCCCAGCCATTGAGTGTAGCTGCGATAAAAAAACATCGAACTGTTGAGAATCGAAAAGTCTTTGAGAATGGTTGCACCAGTAGTAGTAAACCCGCTCATCGACTCGAAAAGAGCATCGATAAAACCTATGCCGAAGCCAAGATAAGGAAAAGCGCCGACAAGAGCAACTCCCATCCAGCTGAAAGCTACCGTCGCCATGCCTTCTACGCGCGTCAGGTCGTCGAAATTCTTTTCCTTATGGCAACGCCAGGCAAGCTGACCACCAAGAAGACCGATGAGACTGCACAGTACGAACATACCGGCAGAATCATACTGTTTTGACAGCAGAGCTGAAAGCAATGGAACAAGCATCAGTGCAGCAAAACCCTGCACGATTATGCCGACAACCGAAAAGACTATGCGAAACCGGATCATGAATCTGCTTCTTCTTCAGCTTTTTCAGAGGCTTCTGTGTATTCCTGCAGAAAATTGAGCAGAGTCTCGCCACGGTCAGAAGCGCAGAACACACGCAGGTTGTCTTTGCCCTTGATTTTGTCCTGGCCGCAGGGCACCATGGTGCGGCCGCCACGGCGGATTGCTGCAATGATGACGCCTTCCGGCAATTTCAGATCCATGAGTTTAGTCGGCGGAAAATGAGGCGGCACCGAAACTTCACGAATTTCGGCTTTGCCCTTTTCAAAGATAGTGAAAACATCGACGCTTTCGTCGAGTATCTGCCGGTTAACGCTCTGAACTGCAATGAACTGAGAGCTGAGCGCAACATCGACCCCCAGCTTTTCAAAAAAATCGATGTTATCGACGTTGTGAGCGCGGGTGATGACTTTTTTGGCATTCAGCTGCTTCGCATGCATTGATACAAAAAGGTTGCGTTCATCGTTACCGGTCAGTGTTATCAGACAGTCGCAGTTGGCTACCTGCTGGGCCCGCAGAAAGTTCGGATCGGTGCCATCGGCATTGAGAATCAGAACCTTGTCGCTCAGGCGGTCGGCCAGGCTTTCGCACTGCTTCATCGACGATTCGATCAGGCGGACTTTGACATTGCCACTCATTTCGAGAGCTTTTGCCAGTATGAATCCGACATTGCCACCGCCGACAATGACGACGTTCTGGCTTTTGCGGCCTGGAGCCGGGTTGAAGCGTTGTTCAACCTTGCGCATGCTGGCTTCGTGGCCTATAAAAATGATCTTGTCACCTTCTGCCAGCTTAGTCATACCACCCGGAATAACTACGTGCTCATCGCGAAACAGTGCAACAGCAAGAGCTCCGGTCGGGATGTTGAGATCTTTAAGATGCTTGCCAATGGCGGCATCACCAGATTTAAGCCTGAATTCAAGCAGTTTTAAATCTTCGCTCTCGAATATCTTGACGTCGATGGCCCCTGGAACGGTGATAATCTGCGCGATATATTCACCCAGCAGCATTTCGGGCCAGATGATGCGATCGATGATCAGTTCTTCGCCAAGCTCGCCGGCAAAGGTCTCGAAATAATGCGCGCGATTGACGAAGCAGAAGGTGCGCGCCTTGCTCATCTGCTTTACCGCAAGACAGGAAATTACGTTAACTTCATCAGAGTGGGCGCAGGCGATAAAAGCGTCGGCATATTCAACTTTCGCTTCCTGCAAAATCGACAGAGCGGTTGGATTCCCTTCGATTACCTGGAGATCAAGTTGTTCGAGCTTCTTTATCGCATCGGGATTGCTTTCGATGACATGCAGATCGTTTTTGTCGGCGAGAACTTTTGCAAACAGCAGCCCGATCTCAGTACCGCCCGAAATGACAATTTTCATGATTTATTCGCGAAAAACCGGAAAATAACCACAGATTTTGAGCAACAAACTGGCTGATTCGATTTCGGACAAAACTTTTTTAAAGCTTTCTTCGCTCTCAGGCAGAATCATTTCGATAGCAACAATGCTACTGAAAGGCTTGCCGGAAAACTCAACACTGTGAACATCGGTCACCTGAATCTTCTGTTGCCGCAGGCTGGAAAAAATCAGGCTCAGCTTATCACTGTATTCGTCCATGGCACAGAGCAGAAGGGTTTTGAGACCGGCCGCGTATTCGTTTACCGGCTTTGGCGACAGAGTAAAAAACCTGATTCTCGGCATCGATTCAATTTTAAGACCGGACCTGAGAACAATCAAACCCTCGGCGGATTTGGCTATTTCAACCGGCAGAACGGCCGCAACCGGGTTAACACTCTGCATGTTTTCGAGAACCTCGGTCATGCTGCGACATATCTTGATCTTGAGATCGTAAGAAAGCGAGATAAAAAACTGCCGCAACTGCCTGAGCATATCAGCAGTGACACAGATTTCTCCAGCTTCGGAAAGGTCGCTGGCAGTATTGCTGACTACACAGAATTCAGGTGAATGGTTGAACTCTTCAACGACATAAAGCCGTTCTGACATCAATGCATCGATAAAATTTAGGCGTTCGTAAGAAAAGTCAGGGGTAAATGAGGCAAAGCCAAAGGTTCCAAGTGCTCTTTCAAGCTCTGAAGTAAAATCTTCAAAGGTATCGGCGGCAACAACATCGCAGGAACTGCCAAAACGATTGATGGCAGATGCATTTACCCAGCCGGCTTTCTCGTCGAGTACGCATACGCGGTTATGCGACTGCAGTTGACGGCAGGCCGAAACGATTTCGACATAAATCTGCTCGAGCTGCTGATGTGTCAGCGCTCTTAAATGCGTCCTGGTGAGTCCGGCAAATACCTGCGATTCTCTTACCGGAACCAGCGCATGCTCAACCCCTGCCGCCTGCTTGGCCGCTCTCAGATCTATTGCAAGCGCTGCCCGCTGATCGAGCAGTTCCACAATTTTTTTATCGACGGCATCCAGTTCTTGTCTAAGATCTCCCGGTGTTTTGCTGGTCATTTTCGCTTGTCCTCTTCATCATGGATTTGTATAAAGGGCATTCACGGTCATTTTCACGACAGTAAGGTGAACTGGCAAACTGGCAGGGTGCCCCGGCGCTCTTGAAAATCAGCGGAGCAACCTTGCGCACAGCCTTGAGCATGTCAAAAGCAAGATTTCTGATTTCCCATTGCGCCTTGATACAACAACGCTGCTCAAAAAAGTTGAACAGACTGCGGGCATTGAAGGTAAAGATCAGCTTGGTCTCGATCGCATTGGGAAAAACATATCGCGCATCTTCAGGTTTAACACCGGCGTTTACCATATCACGATAGGCCGCCAGTGTAACGTCGAGGGCGCGAGCATAGATTGCGGCCGCTTCGGCATTTTCTGCGATACTCGGCGGCACAACATAAGGCAGTTGTTGAACCTTGAGATAATTTACATAGCGCTGGCTTTCCTGCGAATATGAAGCCATGCGATGACGCACCAGCTGATGCGAAAGGGCACGCGAAACACCGTCGACCGAAAAGGTGAATTCGGCGTGCTCAAAAGGCGACAGATGATTGCGCTGTCGCAAAAAGTCGAGCAGACGCTCGATCTCTTCGAGAGACAGTCGTTCTTCGATCTCGCCGGCAGCGCGGGCAGAATAACAACGACGTGCCGCCAGAGCCACCAGACGATCAGGGTCAGGAGTATTGCGCATCAGCAGAACAGTCAATTCTCGCTCCCACAAATTCAGTTAAAGCAGCAAAAATCTGCTGCCAGCAGCTTTTCTAACTGGCAGCAGATCTTTTACTGAACATCGGCCGTATTACTCGGCTTTGCTTTCAGTCTGAGTCTTGGGCGCTTTATTTGACTTTTTGGTAGCTGCGGCGGCTTCGGCGACCTTTTTCTGGGTTTCCAGTTTGGCCTTGAAGCGTTCAACACGACCAGTGGTGTCGACAAAGCGCTGAGTGCCGGTGAAGAACGGGTGACATTCAGAACAAACTTCGACCTTCATTTCAGCAGCAGTCGAAATGGTTTCAAATGAATTGCCACAGGCACAGGTAACGTTGATCAGGTTGGTTTTGGGGTGGATATTCTGTTTCATTTTCGCGTTCTCCCTTTGGGGTTAAAATTCTTTTGTCGCTTCTTCAAGACTATCGTAGGTTCTGATAATGTGCTGCAGCTGAATCAGCTGGAAAATGCCGTAGATATAGGCATTCAGATTGATCAGAATCAGCTCTCCACCGGCATCGCGCAATTTCTTGAGCGTTCCAATGAAGAATCCAAGTCCGGAAGAATCTATGTAATTGGTTCTTTCGAGATCAAGAACCACTTTTACCTTGCTTTCATCGATCAGCTTCTGAATCTGCTCTTTGGCAACCGGCAGCGTCCACATATCCAGATCGCCGATCAGCGAGAGAACTATGTAGCCCTTGGTTGCGTCCTTACGTTCAAAGCTGAGTTTTTCCTTTTCTGATTTCTGGTCGGTCATTTTGTCCTCCACGATAAATCAGGCACAATCAACTGTGCCTGGGTCGGCTCTTAACAACAGTTATAGCATTGCAGACAGCCA
>CAZMWO010000053.1:8925-11664 GCA_964569565.1 uncultured bacterium
CGTTCGCTTTCCACTGCGAAGAATCAAGGTCAACGTTGGTAACCGCGTTACCGATGTTGGTCACGACGTATTTCGGCGGCAAAGAGTTCAGGGCAAGCGCCAGAACATCAAGAAGACACCTTGGACAGCTGCAAATGCCACTTTCCGGCAGCATTTTTTCGGCCATCTGCTTGACGACGCTTTCCATTTTGTTTACCAGAATTACTTCTTCCATGCTTTTCTGCCGTCCTAACCTAGTTTTGTTCGCAATGTTTTCGGATCGATATTCAGCAGTCGGGCAGCTTTAAGCTTGTTTCCGCCTGCATATTCGAGCACTTTGCGCACATACATGCGCTCCATTTCCTGCAACGTAAAGATATGATCTTCTTCGTTGCTGTCACCGGGCAGCAATGACGGCTGCCTGATCTTTTCAGGGAAGTCTTCCGATTCGATCTGGGTCGTCCTCGACAATACCACTGCCCGCTCGATGACGTTGCGCAGCTCTCTGACATTGCCTGGCCAGCTGTAGTTGAGCAGCGTCTGCATGCCCTGTCTGCTCACCGCCAGATCAGGCTTGTTGTACTTCTGCCTGAATTCTGCTACGAAATGCTCTACCAGCTCGTTAACATCTTCCATGCGCTCACGCAGCGGCGGAATATGAATTTCTACCACATTAAGCCTGTAAAAAAGGTCTTCTCTGAACTTGCCGCGCTTGATCTCATCGAGCAACGTCTTGTTGGTCGCTGCGATCAGGCGCACATCGACGCGAATCGTTTCGTTGCCGCCAATGCGCTCGAACTCCTGCTCCTGCAATACACGCAGCAGCTTGGTCTGGGTCATCGACGCCATATCGCCTATTTCATCGAGAAACAGCGACCCGCCGTCGGCACGCTCAAAGCAGCCTTCCTGGCGACTCACCGCCCCGGTAAAGGCACCCCGTTCATGCCCGAACATTTGACTTTCAAGGAGCTCAGAAGGTATCGCCGCACAATTGATCTTGAGAAACGGTTTTACCTTGCGCGGACTCTGCTGAACTATGGTTTCGGCAACCATCTCTTTGCCGGTTCCGCTTTCACCGGTTATCAGAACGGTCACATCGTTACCAGCAACCCTGCTTACAAGGGTTAGAACATCTGTAATTGCTGCGCTGGAACCGATTATGTTTGCTTTCATGATACCCTGATAGAACTTGCGAGTTTGAGTCCAGCCGGTTGCCGCCTGCCTGAATCGGCATGATCTGCCGAAACCGATGACGAACAAACTGTCTGGCGCTCAGACAATATCCATGAATAGTAGCATACAGAGAACGCGCTGTCAAGAAATCTAAAGTGCCGCAAACTCAATTCTTGCCTGTAATAACACCTCAACCAGAGCAGACTCGCAGGTACAACAAATTGTACATCAGCAGAAGCTGCGACGAATATTTATTTAGCACAGAGAATACGTTTTTTTACAATCAACTTGAAATTTTCACGGTACTGAGAGAAAATGAATTTAACCTCTTTTGTTCAAATACAGAGAGAGTTGTGTCAAGTTTGGAGGATTAGAAAAAAATATGTCATCTAAGATCTTTGTAGGAAACCTGCCTTTCAGCGTCGACAACCGCAAACTCGAAGAAGAATTCGCGAAGTTTGGCCAGATTGTCAGCGCCAAGGTTATCATGGACCGCAACTCAGGAAGGTCACGCGGGTACGGCTTCGTCGAATTCACCGACGCCGGCAGCGCGCAGGCCGCGGTTGACGGTATGAATGACCAGCCGATAGAGGGGCGCAAACTCACGGTCAGCCTCGCTAAAAACCAGGTCTGACAACAACATAATTACCGGCACAGACCGGCAGTATTAAACATTTCTGCAGAGACACAGCATCGACAGGAGACACCCAGGTGCAGATCAATACTGAATTGCTGCAAAAAATCAGCTCAGCAGCAACCAGAAACCTTGACAGCTATCTGCAGAAAGCGCTGACAGCATCAGCTGAACATGGAAATTTTGGTATGCAGATGCTCGATCAGCTGCACGACCAGTTGCCCCGTACCAGCTGTCGCGATTGCGGCAAATGCTGTAATTCTGTCTCCATATTTTCGCTCGAATACCATCGCTTGATTCGCGAAGTCATGGCGACATGGCCGCCAGAACGACTGCGCCGGCTGATACAGTCTGCCCTGCGCTTCGACCTGCGCCAGGCCGAAGTTGGCGACGAAAAGAGGCTGCGCTGTATTTTTCGCGATGACAAAAGCAGAGTGTGTCTCGTTCACCCGGTCAGGCCATTTGCCTGCCGGATATTCGGCCTGCTCAAGGAAGACGGCAGGCGTGAATGCGCTGATGTTAAAGACCTGCATCCCCCTGAAACAGTAGTATCACAGGACTACTTGATCAACCTGCAGGCAAAAGTGCTCGAAAATTCAGAAAGTTACCAGCCTTTTCCCGGTGAAGAAGAAATACACTTTTTTCCTTTTGAATTCTGGCTTTTTCGCCATATATTCTCACCTGAACGGGCATTGCAGATCTATCGCGAAATACTGGTGCCCATGTCTTCACCTTTGACAAAACTCTGGCAGAAACATCTTGACCTGCCGCCACTAGTAAAAACAGGAGACTCAGCATGAGCAAACTGCTGCGGGTAATCGCGCGCGAACAGTGTATTGGCTGCTACAGCTGCATGTATGCGTGCAGCAGAACCTGGTTCAAAGCCTCCACTATCGAAAAGGCCGCGTTGCGCGTAAAAAATTACGCCGGCGCCGAAGGAGCCTTCTCGATAC
>CAZMWO010000053.1:11674-12809 GCA_964569565.1 uncultured bacterium
TTGAGCCTGATTGCGCCAAAGCCTGTCCGGTCGATGCTCTGACCCCAAAAGAAGGCGGCGGCGTCAAATTCGACCCGGCAAAATGTATTAACTGCCACAAATGCGTCGATGCCTGCATTTCACAGGCGCTGCAGTGGGACCACGAAAACCGCATGCCGCTTATCTGCCATCAGTGCGGTGTCTGCACGAAGTTCTGCCCGAATCAGGTGATAGCCATGGTCGAGATCGACCGCAGCAGAAAGGTTGAACCATGAAAAAATTCTACATGCTCGATATCGATCTTACTTCTGCCAAAACCGAAAAAGTTGATATAACCCATCTGTTCGAGCGTTACATTGGCGGAACAGGAGTTGCGGCAGCTCTCTTCGATGAAATCGATCCAGCCATCGACCCCATGTCGCCGGAAGCACCGGTAATTTTTGCCTGCGGGCCTTTCAGCTCTGTTTTTCCGGTGGCGACCAAAACCGTTGTCATGTATAAATCGCCGCTTTCGGGCAATCTTGGCGAATCTCATGCGGGTGGGCGCCTCGCCATGGCCATGTACGGCGCCGGCTACCATGTCATCAGACTGCGCGGCAAGATCGAATTTCCTTCTACCATCGAAATCGAAGGCGACAAATTCAAAATCAGTTCTGCCTCTTCTTTAAAAGGCATGTCAGCTCTTGCGACCGAACGCATAGTGCGCGACCATTACAAGTCAGATTACAAACGCTCGATCGTCAGAATCGGCCCGGCCGGCGAACGCCTGTCGCCGATTGCCTGCGCTACTGTCGACTCTTCCAGGCATTTCGGCCGACTCGGTGTCGGCGGCGTGCTCGGCAGCAAAAACGTTAAAGCCATTGTGGTTTCCGGCGGCAACTACTGGAAAATCGACAATCCCGGCCCTTTCAACAGTTATTACAAAAAGCTCTACGATGCCGTTGTCGAATCAGACCAGATGCGCAAATATCACGACCTCGGCACGCCGGTTAACGTGGTTCCGCTAAGCAAGATAAACGGCCTGCCCACCCGCAATTTCTCGCAGGGCTATTTCGAAAATGCCGAGGGGATCAGCGGCGAAACCTTTGCGAACAAGCATCTTGCCCAGCAGATTGCCTGCGCCGCGGATATCGAGGTCGTGGCTGGCAAGCTGGAA
>CAZMWO010000054.1:0-12657 GCA_964569565.1 uncultured bacterium
GTCTGCTTGTTATTGAGCATGCGCTCGGCATTGAATTTGCGAAGCGCTCTCATCATTTCTATTGCGGTAACGACAGCACGATCGGCGTCTTCCCCGGTCGAAAATGGCGCGCCAAAAACCGCCAGCATTGCATCGCCGATAAATTTGTCGAGAATGCCGCCATGATGAAACACTATATCGACCATGCCGCTGAAATAATCGTTGAGCATCGATACGGTTTCCTGCGGCCCAAGCTGCTCTGAGATAGTCGTAAAATTGCGTATATCGGAAAATAGTATGCTGAGTTCGCGCATCTGCCCGCCGAGCTGCGCCTCGCAGTCCATCAGCTGATCGGCGACTTCCTTGGTCATGTAGCGTGCGAGCGTGCCTTTAAGGCGTTTTTCGACCGACAGATCTTCGAGAATCACGAGGCCGCCCATCGGCTGATCCTGAATGTCGCGCAGCGGCACCACCGTCATGTTAACCGACACCTTCTTACCCTGCAGATTGGTAATTTCGGTGTCGATGAAGTTGTCAGAATCGTTGGTGGCGATGACGCGGCGCAGGCTGTCGACCATCCAGTGGTTGGCGCCGGTAAAGGTGATATCGGCATATTTGCCGATGACCTGACTCTCTTCGGCGCCCAGGATGCGCAGAGCGATGCCATTGCACTTCTCGATACGGCGCATGTTATTAAGGCTGATGACGCCGTTACTCAGGCTTCTCAGGATGCTTTCGCTGTAATGCTGGGCGTTGAGCACTTCGTTGAACAATTTGGCGTTCTCGATCGCAATCGAAGCCTGCGCCGAAAAACTCGCAAGCTTGCGCTCGTCCTGCCGCGAAAAGGCACCGCCACGCTTGTTGAGAACCTGCGTCACCCCGATTTTGACGCCATGCTTGTTGATCAGCGGCATACACAGAATGTTGTGCGTGCGATAACCGGTCTTGCGGTCGATCTCCTGATTGAAACGGTTGTCTTTATAAGCGTCCGGAATGTTTACCGTGTTGCCGGTCGTAAACACCTCGCCGGCAATACCGCGATTCGACGGAATTCGTATCTCCTGATCGCGCATGCCCAGTGCGACCTGCGACCAGAGCTGATTGTTCTTCTCGTCATGCAGAAAAATCGTGGCGCGGTCGCAGTTGAGAATCATGATCACCGCTTCCATAATCTTTTCAAGAAGCGGCTTGAGCTGCAATTCTGAGGAAATGACCGAAGTGATTTCGAGCAGATGCGATTCATTTTCGCGCGCCTGTTGTATCTGCTCGAACTGATGGGCGTTATGCAGAACGCGGGCGGAGTTGGTGGTCACCCGTTCGAGAACCGCCATCTTTTCTTTCGGCAATGGCAGCTGAACCACGTTTATCAGCTCAAGAACACCGATGACCATTCCGCTTGGCTGCAGGCTAAGAGGAAGACATACCATATTGCGGGTCTGATATCCTGTCTGCAGATCTATTTCCTGATTGAAAAGCGGGTCTTTATACGCATCTTCGCAGACGCGGATCTCACCCGAACCAAGTACCGCACCAGCGATGCCCTTTTCGAGCGGAAAGCGGATTTCTTCTGTGGCGGCGCCGCCAAAAACCCGCGAAAAAAGCTCGCCCGATTCGGAGTCGACAAGAAATAGCGTGCCTCTCTCGGCTCCGGCGATATCAGAAGTGACTTCGACCAGCAGCTGCAGCAGATTGTCGAGCAGACGCTCAGAGACATTGAGCAGATCAGCAACCTGCTCGAGAATCTCGACAAGCGCTTTTGAATAGTCGCCACCGGCGGTATCTCTGACACTGCCGACGATGGCCTTTATCTCACTGTCATCGAGTTTCTCAGTGAGTATGCGATGAATTATCTGCGCACTGTTCTGCATTTAAATCCTCTGCCAACCCCCATATTCTATAGCAAATCGGGGGAATTGCCAACAGTACAGAAAAATTCAATAGTTGTCGTATATCTTGAACTCCGGAGGTTCCGACATTATGGCCTCCATAAGTCCGTTGAGCGCGCGCGACAGTGACCGACCGACCTGGATAGAGGTCTCGCCCTCCTTGATCGCGATCCGGTTGGGATTTTGCGAAAGATCTATTTTGCCGATGCCGTAACTGACTGCCAGAGCAGTGCCAACGGTCTTAAAATTAAGCTTGATGCCACAATCTTCTGCCAGATTCCACGACATAATGCCCTGTTGAAGAGAAATATCAACGGCCGCGATCTTTTTTAGAGCCTGATCAAGCGTTACCTTGTCGATTTTAAAAATCGCATCAGCGTCAAATGTTATGACCGCTCTTTCGGCAATGGTTATCTTTTGGGCTCCTGTAGTGGTTTTTACATACATTCCTTCATGCAGGCCGGTCTTGAAGCCGACGACCTCGACCCATTGCGCGTCAAAATCTGTTTTGAGCAGCAGGGGAGGCTTGTCTATCTCGCACAAAAGGGTCTTAACTTCGGCAATCCGCTGGTTCTCGCGCTCAACCGCGAACTGGTTCGATTTAAAAAACATCTGCCCGACAATGAACAGGGTTACCAGAACAACGCCGATGTTGATCAGCTTTTTCTTGAGTCTCTCAGACTTCTGCTCAGCCTCTATCTCGGCTTTTTCCGAACTGAGCTTCGCTTTTCGCACCCGCGTATAAAGTTCATAGATTTCCTGTTCTGTATAACCACGCTTCTTCAGCTGGTCGATCAAAATACGCAGACGGTTACGCTCTTTATAAATGCCTTCCAGCTCTTCTTTATACGCTGCCTGATACCAGAATTTCGACGCGTCCTGATCGAAACTTTCGTCATCCTGGTTCTGATCGACTATACCAAGAATGCGATCGGCTATTTCATCAGGGCTCAGACCTTCCAGCTTGTCAACTTCTCCCGGTCTGCCAGGTCCGGCAGCTTTGGGTTTCTTGCTTTTATCCGGTGTATTGCTCGTGCTGCTGCTCAAATCTTTCCTCCAGGAATCGTATCATTCAAAGTTAACAGAGATATACTGCGGATTACACAACAAAAATGCGACCCAGGCCTCATCGAGAGCGTCGCCGGCTGAATTCTCGAGTTTGACATCGAGCGGCTCATGCAACGGGCAGCTCCACTTATGCCGGCTGAATACAAAAATGTTTCCGTTACATACCGGCAGATTGGGAAGCCCCCAGCTGCGCTCAAGGTCTGCCCTGACAACATCCGGTTCGGTCACCCGTGCCACACCAAGACTCGACATCTGCAGCAGGCGGGCCTGATAAACGTAATCAACCTCGGCATAGCGCTCCGAAATTTCAGGGGGATCAAGCAACATATTTGCCGAACAGCAGCGTTTCTGGCAATATCTCTGACTGCGCACCCGATCTTGCAGAAAGCGGCGGGCAAAGTGTTCGGGTTCGTTAACTGCTGCCGCCAGATTCGCGACAGCCGATGCGACAATCTCTGACTGCGCCGGCAGCGATTGGAGAACAGCAGCATCAGAAGCGACGAAACCGGTTCCCAGCACGAAATTCCTGCCGGCAAAAATCGACGGAGCGCCGCCGGCAACCTTCTTGAGCGCCTCTCTTACCTGCGCTTCCAACCGGTCAGGTTTCTGTTCAAGCCATTCGACAAATTGCAGTCTTGCCTGCAGCCAGGTAAAAGCAAAGCGCAGATGCCATGGCTGTGGTTTTTCAAGGCTTTCTGCCAGGATGCGGCCGGCCTCCTTATGGTTCTGCCGCAGGAAATAGGCCTTAAACAGCCAGAAATCAGGGTTTTTGCGCAGCGGCCAGAGAAGCAGATCAGCCGAAAGCTTTTTGGCGATCATAAGATCGCCGGAAGCAGGGCGCGTCTGGATCTGTACTGATGCGGTGGCTTCGGCCAGACCCGTTTCGGCTGCCACGGTCGCCGCGGCTTCAGCCAGAACCGGCTCAGGAACCGGAGCCTCAATAGAAAACACCGACTCGGAAGGCTCGATATTTTCAGGCAGGTCAGGCCTTGCATACCTGTCGTAGTAATAGTGGATGCTCCAGCTGAAAACAGCGATGATGGCTATAACCAGCCAGAATTCTATTCTTTTCATCTTGCTGCTTTTCCATCGAGAATCAGATTAACCTCTGCCAGCAGAATCGCGGCATGCTCGCGCCAGGTCGGACTGGTAGAACATTTTTCCAGATGGTCGCGCGCCGTTTCAAGCCACTCCGGCCTGAAATTGTGGAGCTGCCACAACTCAAGCGCCAGTCGCGCCGACTGATATTGCCGGAGCTCATCCGACACCTTATCTGTAGAAGCGATATGCAGTGCCCAGGCATCGTCATAGCGTGTATCAAAAAAGGCTTCTCTGGCACTTTCGTTCAGAGTCGAAAACCAGCTCGACGCTGCGCCTGCCGTCTCCTGTTTTTCCGGTCGTTTGCCGGCAACTACACCATAGCCGGCCAGATATCGGGCAATAGTCTGAAGAACAGCGTCATTCTGCCAGTCAAGACTTCTGACGGCGGCACGGTCGATATATCTGCCGTACTCTTCAAGATTCAATTCGCCGGAATTCCACAGCAGAAACTGCCTGACAGTCTCCTGATAAGTATCTTTTGCCTGAGCCTGCAGCCTTTTCTGTAATAGCGGCCAGTTTGCATCAGCCATGAGTTCAGGCTTTTCGCTGACAGCTGCGAAAATCAGCTGTAGCGCACGCTGGTTATTTCTGTCACAATCTTCATCAACTTTCCGGATGATCTGCTCATACCTGCTGGCAGCGACCTTAACCGGCATCGATGCCTGTTGTTCAGTATCGCCAACCGCATCTACAACCAACGTCGAACTGCCTGCCGGGGCGGGCTCGCTGACACCGGTAATCTTTGCGGCCGGGGCAGCCGTTATCTGTGCCAGAAAATTTCGGTAAATCTCCTCGCCTGGCGCCAGTTGAACGGCATATTGCGCCTGGGCAACCGCCTGCTCACGCAGCCCACCGGCCATTAGAGCCTCTGCCAGCGCATATCGGTATACAGCGCTGTCGACCACTTTAAAGTTCAGCCAGGTTAAACGCTTTATCGCCGCTTCATGATGACCAAGCCGGGTTTCTGCAATCGCCAGCATAAAATGCCCTTCAAGATGTTCCGGCGAGGCTGCCAGTAATTCTCCGGCCGCGACCGTCACATCCTGCCATTTCTGCATCTGGTAAGCAAGTCTGACCTTTTCCAGGGCGACATCGATACGGGCGTCTGTCGCAGAAACCTGAGAACAAAAACTGGCAGAGAGTATAACTAACACAACGGCAAAGCCGGCGGCAGGCATGCGCAAAGCCCGACTGCCTGAAAAAACTGCAGTCGCAAAGGCCTGATATGATGATCGCAAAGTCATGGCTGTGGCCTGCCTGTGTATGACCGACAAAGGCTATCTGCAATAATATAAATGTTTTATGAACAGCTGTAAATCAGTTGTCGCTCTTTATGTCGGAAGTTGCCGAAGCATGCTCCTGCAAAGACTTATGAAGAGCTGCTGACAGTTCGGAAATCGATTTGCCGACTTCTTCGTGAAGCCTGCCCGACTCCTGTATTTTACTGCCTGGCTCAGCACCATCGGTTCTGCCTTTGTTTTCTTCAAGCATGAGCTTAACCGCGCTGCCAAGCTTGTCAAGCTGAGCCTTGATTTCAGGCAGGCCTTCCGGGTTCGGAGCGAGATTCATTGAAAGCTCGGCCAGGCCGACAGTCTGAGTAATAAAGTGGTCAAGCTGCTGAAGATGCTGCTCGTAGAGAGTTTCCTGCAGATTACGTCGCGAAGCGCGCATGGACCATGCTACATAACCAAATGAATTATGGGCAAAATGCAGGGCATCGATCAGATATCTCTGAACATGCAGTTTGTGATGCGGCTGCAGCCCCACGAAAAAATGCTGTAGAGCTGGTTGTTCGGGAGCTGTCACCGGCTGTTCTTCGGCAGCAAAAGCAACTGACGCAGTTACTGTCATTGTTACTACGACCAATAGTGCATAAAAAAAGGTTTTTCTCAGCATGAACATCCCCCTGTCAATTTGTCAAAAAGTCTCAAGAATTGTCGAAATGCGAAAATTGCTCTGCTTGCGAACCTGCAGTTTGTCCTGAAACGGATAGCTCACCACAAAATCAACCGTCAGAACGGTAACATTTTCATCCGGAAAATATCTACTTGCGGCAGAGATCTCATGCACATTGCTCATCAGCTTCTGATCGGCAATTACTGCCCCGTCACGGATTATGCGGCCATAAAACTCAATGTTTGGCGTGGTGCCCTTGAGAAAACCGGTTACTCTCGACTCTATGTATTTGCTTGTGGCGGCTTCCTTTTCGTAGGTTTTGAACTCCCAGACCGGCCACTCTTTGCCATCGGCCGGGTAAGCCGCCATCAGACTGCCGCTGCCGCCTCCTCTTATCATTACCGGTTCGGTTGCAATGACAGCCGGCGTAGTAATTACTCCCTGCGCATCGACAACCATTGATTCAATACGGCTGGTAGCGCCAGTAAAGTGTTTCTGCCAGAATATCTCGTTGAGACGCTGTTCGTCTACAGCACCCTGTTTCCAGGCCGTGATTTTCTGGGCGTTGGTCATCCAGCTGGTAAACTGCATCACCACTACCGAAATAATGGCAACAACGCTGACCGAAATAAGAATCTCGATCAGGGTAACCCCATGTTTTTTCATGACATGACTCTTCATCTGTCTTCTATTTTCAGCATCTGAATGGTGACCGTCATCGACACATCGCTCTTAAGGCCGCCAGCCTGCAGAGTCTGCGAGGTGGCATCAGCGGTAATACGAATATAGTCTTCAGTATAACCAGGCTCAAGGGCGTTCTCGCGTTTGGTCAGGCCTATGCGCTCGATCGAGGTAATTCTTGCCGACCGCCCGATATTTTCGGCCGCAAAACGATTATCAAGTGTATCCATTCTGAGATCTGCTAAAAATGCCTCATAGAGGGCATCGGTCTTTTTGCCGGCCGGCATATCGTGCTTATAGCGAAACGCCGCGTAAAGTTCGGTCGGATGCGCGCGAATTTTGAGCTTGGCCGCTTCGATAGCCGACACGCACAGCAACTCGAGCTGTGTCCGCTCACTTGTCGCGATCTTTTCAAAATTCTGGGTGATCGAGCGGTTCAGCAGAAAAGCAGCAAATATCAGAGAGGTGGTCAAAGTTGCCACTACCAGAACTATCACCACGCCACGCCGGCTTTTTCCCTTCATCCCAGGTCCGCCTTATATACATGAAGATTCAGCCGTTCAGTGTTGCCTGATATTCTTGAAGTCCAGCTCACTTCGAATTCAAGCCGGAAATACCTCTTATAAGCCGTCAGAGAAGAAGTGGTATCGGGATCAGGCATGGTAACGAACCAGAAATCCTTTTCTTCGGCGTCTCGCGTGACATAGCGAACCCGCAGGCGATAGGTAAATTCAGTGCCGTTGATCACAGCACTGGTCGGAATATGAATACTGTTGGAAGGGTCTGAGCCAAACGTTTTGCCGAGCTCGACCGGGCTGCCGAGCGGAATGTCGCGACCGGGCAGACCAAGCAACGCACGCAGATAAGACGAACTGCTGTGCATGGCTGCCAGATGGTCGGCATTGACCTGGGTGAAGGTGGTGCCGCGGCCAAACAGGCCAACAAGAGGTATTACCGCAAAAGCAAAGATGGTAATACCTATTATGACTTCGACAAGCGTCACGCCCCGGTGCGGCGCGACACCACCAGCTCGCACCATGTCACTTAGCTCCGGTTCCGGTTCTTTCTGCTTCAGTCGTTGACTCAAGCACGCGAATCTGGAAGCGGCTCGGAATAATCGGGAAATCGATGTCGAGTTCCCGCGAATTGCCACAGAGGTCGACCACTTTGAGATAGAACGAGTTAGTGCCACTTGAGTTACCGCTTTTGTTTTTCAGTCCTGTCTTGACATCGGCGTTACCGACGCGGAAAACGTATGAAAGCGGTGTTCCGTCTGCATTGAGCACTCGCAGCGGCGTCTCATCTTCCATCGTCTTGACCGGATTATCGTCGAACTCTTTGGAGTATAACACTCCGTGCTCATCTTTTACATCTTCCTTGAATTTATAATAAACGCTTTTGAAGTTGTTGCGATCGACGATTTTTCCGAATGGCGCATCGGCATCGTGTTGCCAGAACAGAATATTATCGCGCAATGACAGGTCGAATACTATGAGTTCGTCTTCGGCAAGGCCCGGGGCACCGGGATTTGAGGTGATGAACGCGGCCTTGACATCGCTGTCAGCGAATTTAATCATCGGGTCATCACGTCTGCTGATGTTCTTTTCGGTGATCGACAGGTTGGCACCGGAATTCAACGACGCCTTACGGTCGTAACTGTAACCCGGCAGGGTAAACGTGCTGCTGAAGCTGTCGCTGACAAATTTCTGGTCTGGATCTTTGTAAGAGTGCCTCCAGTCGCCGAGCAATCCCGACCGCGACCCCCTCACCCTTTCCTTCAGGTCGCTGCCTGCCCAGAGAAGGGCGCCGAACGGCTGAACTGCAGGGCCGAGAGGAGTATCCTTCGCGATATCAGCCAGAAGTTTGAGACTGCCGTCGTCTGGCAGAGGCTTGTATTTGGCGGTTGCCAGGCGCAGATCGAGATTAGGCCGTTTGTTGTCGGTCAGGTTGAAATAGCCTTCAAGGCGCGTGTAGTTTCTCGAACCGTCTTCAACCTCAAATACATACCTTATCTTACCGGCGATATAGTTCGAGAACTGGTGCTGAATAGTCATTTCGCGATTATCCGGCGTTCCCAGCTGTTCTTTGATCTTCGGTTCGATTACGGCCAGATGATGCCCATCGACACGTTCGAGATTGAACTTGTCGATGTCTGCCGACAGATCACCGTCTGAGGCGGTTGTGAGCTTATCTTTGAGCGCGGGCACAATCATGGGAAACTCGTAACCATTCTGCGGCTCAAGAGTAAAGCGGCCGGCGGCGCCATCGATCTTCTGGAACCACAGACGCGGATACCATGTACGGCGGGTACCGCCGTTTTTGAGACCGTCATTAGGACCAAAGCCGGGATGGTTGTCTTCTACGCCGATCATATATTTTGTCTGGTCACCACTGTTGCCATAGATGGTGTTGTTAACGACAGCCGTCATTGCGCTGCCGCTGAATTCCATGAATTTCGGAATGCTCGGCGGCGTTATATCGACGGTGAAGGCTTTGCGCCGCCAGATACTGGTCATATCGCGATCAAGATACCTGATTTTACCATCATTATTGAGAACCAGGCGACTGTAGTCAGCCGCGAAACGCGTCTTGTTGGCTGATTCCTGACTGGGATGGTCGAGATAAAAGTCGCGCCGCGTGCAGATCAGCGTGACTGTCGTCTCGTAACCCTCGTTCGGGAAAGTAGGTATCGGGAGATCCCATTTATATTCTGAAGAGAACGACACTGTTTTAACTTCGACGTAGCGACTGCCGACGCGCACCAGGTAAGTTGCCATCGCCGACTTGTCGATTGCGAGGTTTCCCTGAGCATCGCGGTCGGGACGATAAGTGAAGCTGCGCCAGTTCTCAACCGCTCCACCCGGCTGGTGACGCTTGACTTCGATATTCATGCTGATCGGCTTTTCAAGCAATATGCCGCTGAAGGCTTCGAGATGGCCGGCTCCGGCCAGATTACCTTCGTTCAGATCTGATGTTTCGTTGACGTTGCGGGCAAACTTAAGTTCGAGCTTTGCCCTGTAATTATGCAGTGTGCCATCAGCATTAACCAGGTCGAAATTCTGGTCGAGCTGTTCTTTGCCATTAACAGCTGAACGCAGATAGACCCAGTCGTTATTGCTCATCGCCGGAACACCGACGGCTTTGATGTCGGTCACCCTGGTTTCGGGATACGCCTTGAACGAACCGGGAAAGTCGCGACTGCGCAGGGCGGCCGATTCGGCGCCCCACTGCGGCGCGTAGGTCGTGATGTTTCCCGGGCCGTTAAGAGTGAGCTTCGGGTCGTCAAAGTCAGCCGGAGTATGGTCATAAACGGTAACATCGTAGGTAAGCGTGCGAGTCTGCGGAATATCGGTGGCGGCGTAGTAGACTATGATACCGAGACCGTCGGTTACAGCCGTGACAATACGCTGGGTGTATTTAACCGTATGAATGACCGTATATTTACCGGCCTGCAGGAATTCGTAGGTAAAGCTGGTTCCGGCACCGGTTCCGCCCGGCACTTCAGGCGAAATGCGCCAGGTCTGCGACCAGGTGTCGGGCTTGATGATGACCATTTCTGCGCCTGAAAGGCTCCAGGTCTGCGGCATATCTTCGGGAATGTCGTTCGGCCCAATGATGTTGGTCGGCAGATAGCGGACTTCGGTAGGCGGCTGCGGCGGTTCTTTAGGCTTTTCTGGATCAGACGAACCGCCCTCGAGAACGAAGCGTCGGCCCAGAGAAAACTGGTTACCATCGCCAGGATCGTAAGCCCAGATCGTCGGGTTCAAAAACTTGTAGTTGTATGATTCCTTGTGAACAAAATCTGTTTTGCCGTCAGGTGGGTAAACCGAGAATTTGCCACCGGCAATAACTCTGAAAGTCTTGTCGTTGTCGGTTTGCACGGCATGCAGGGGTGCCATACCGATCTTGTGCTGATAAACTGTCGACAGAAGAAAGCCGTCTCTGGCTTTAATCTTGTCCCAGTCGGCCATGTCTTTTGAGTCGTAATAACCGTTGCCATCGGCATCACCGTAGATAAAGATGTTGCCCATCCAGCCGGACTCGACCGATTCCAGCTGTCCGATGCCCCATGGGTCGCCAAGCGCATGCACGCAGGCGCTGGTGTTATTGACCTTGTTGTAGAAGCAGCCTTTAGGATAAACCTGAACCGTCAGCTTTTTAAGTCGTCCCAGCAGGGTTCCATCGGGAAAGTCTATGGTGGTCTTGCGATAAAGCTGCGACAGGCTCGGCTGCGGCTGCGGCCCAAGGTTGCTCAGGAAATTGGGGCCAACTACGTCTGGATCGGATTTTGGATTATAGCTCATTACAGCCGGAGAGAATGCGAATTTCTTTGAAGTGGCGCCAGGAATCGGCTGAACATAGAATTCGCCCTCAAAAGCATTACCACGCCAGCCGATCTGCACGTAGCGGTTGGTTGCTCCTGAACCCTCGTAGACTTCCGGGATTACGACCGGGCCGGCAGTTGCCATGAAGAGTCTGTTGGTTGCCAGCGCCGGGTTGGCGGCAAATCTGGCTCTGATCTGTCCGGCAAGTTCGTTGAATGCGTTCGGGAAGCTGATAAAGGCATGCCTCCAGACGCTGCCGCAGTCGTTTATGTCGATTTTACCGTTTTCATCGAAGTCAGCAGTCGGAAAAACCTTGTCGAAGAAATCTTTGTCGGCATTATCAACCTTATCATCATTGTTGACGTCAAAAATCTTGTTGAACACATATTTGACCGGGCCGGCTTTGGGCTTTCCGTCTGCCCCGAATACCGGCGGGTTATCACATTCTCTGATATATCCGCGCGATCTCGTCTGAGTGGTTGGATGCAGAGTGTAGCCTTGAATCACACCGGCACCTGACAGCCAGTTCGACTGATCTATGGCCGTATAGGGCATGGGCGCAATTCTCTGCCCCTTGACAATAGTCGGGGTAGTTACCAGATAAAGCTTTGGCTCGGGGCCTTCGAGAGCCATGTAAACCGGCACGTCGACCTGACCGAAACCAAGGTTGGCAAGCATCTTGATGACGTCTTTCATCTTGATCATACCGTCAAATATCTTGCCGTATTCGATATAATATTTTTCTTTGTTGCTGTTGAGCGAATCACGATTCCAGCGAAATCTGATATTTACTTTGGTGTCGCCGATGGTAGGATACCAGATACTGCTGACATCGACACGCCAGGTTGGATTTATTGCAGGCTTGGGGTGCACTTTCGCGATCAGGTTTTTTGAAACATCAGGTGGTTTGACCGGACCGAAGCTATAATGATACCAGCGCAGATAAACCTCATAGAAATCGGCCTTGAAGTCAAAGGTAAGGTCTTTGATGCCAGTGATATTCGAGTTGAAAAAATCGCCCGATTCCGGGTTCGGAAAAAGCTTCTCGGTCTTTTTAACATTAGTTCTGGTAACCGGATCCCAGGCCCAGTAAAAAGTTCTTACCGGAAAATTTTTCTTTTCCGGCTGCTTCAGCTTGCGCAAAAAGTTTCCGCGATCCCAGTAATAGACTTCGTGGTTGTTGTAGCAGATATAATAAGTGCTGCAACCGGCGGGCCAGCAACTGGTATAGGTTACCGGAGGATTCCCCGAGGACCAGGATGTGCAACCGGCCGACCAGCAGTCGGTTCGGGTGCGATGCCCCGTCTGATACCAGTAATTGATCAATCGCCAGTCATATTCATTTCGCCAATGCCAGTAATCGAGTGTCGAACCGACGCTGAAAGGCACCTTCAGATTGTAACCGGGCACCAGTCTAAATCCGGGCCCGTTAAGAAGTTCGTATGAACCGATCTTGTTCGGGCCAAAATAAATGTGCGCCTTTTTGTCATATATCATTGGGGCAAAAGGAGTATTGCGCGCACGGCCATCTTCTGTGCCGAATTCTTCTGCCGGCAGCTTGTAATTTGTGTTCAGATCGACACTGAACCAGTGCGTCGGCTTAAATGGATATGAATCAGGCGCAGTATAGACAATATATGGCCCGGCGGGCTTGGGAGTGTGCGGCGCAGGATAGGTATAACAGGCAAAAGCCTTCGGCACTGCCATAATTGTGAGAATAC
>CAZMWO010000055.1:0-12432 GCA_964569565.1 uncultured bacterium
ACTAATATTGAATTCGTGAAGTCTTATTTGACAGAGGACTGGAAGCTATCTAACCGGTGGGCAGATCAGGTGTGCGGTTGGATTATCGGTGACCGGAAAAAGGCGGTTGGGGCCCATCACTACGAGGTCGTCGATTTTGAGATGCCGCTTGGCCATTTTGCGTGAGCGCGAGACTGCCCGCATGATCTGATTTTCGTTGTCGGGTTTGAGATCTTTGCTCAGCGTAATGTGCGGTTGAAAATTCTCTTTATCGGCATGCTTGAAACAGTCGAATTCATCAAATTTTTCGCATAGTTCATGGTGCAGGGCGTGCAGTCGCTCGTTTGGCATCACCTTCAAAAATACCACAGTGATGCGGTTATGCTCGTATCTGAACACATCAAAACCGCGCAGATAAATCTTGAGCGGCAGATACTTTGCGGCGATGCGGTGAATCTGGGGCAGCAGCTCGATAATTTTGTCGTCATCGAGATAGCCGGTGGCGCGCCCCATGAATTTGACGGTCAGATGCGCGCTTTCGGGTGCTTCGAAGGAATTGCAGATGTCTGTCAGCTTCTGCTGGCAGGCCGTCAGATAACTGCGAAAGCTCAACGGCACCCTGAATGCCAGGGTGTAGGGCAGGCTTCGATTATCACTGTCATGCTTGTGCGCGTTCATGCTGGCTACAGTTTATACTCTCTCATCTCTTTGTGCAATCCTGCGTTATTGGCAGTTAAGAATTCTTTAGAGCATCGCACAAAGCCGCAAAGACACGAAGAAAGCTCGGAAAACAATGAAGAAAGAAAATAAAAAAAAGAGAAAGTATCCGCAGATGGCGCAGATTACGCAGATGAAACGGTTTTTTTTTGAGGATTTGCAAAAACAGAGATTTTTGCTCTGTGCCTTAGTGGCTTAGTGCGAGGTGTGAATGCGCTCAAAAAAACAGCCCCGCCGCATGTTGCGACGGGGCTGGTGGTGAGAACTTCGCTCAGAGAGCCTTGAGCAGGCCGGTGCGTTCGTTGAAATCGACGATCAGTTCGTCCCATTGTTTGATAACTTCGGGGCTGTATACATCTTCCCAGAATTCCAGATCCCACAGGTTGTTGAGATCTTCAACCGTTCTGGCCTGTTGTTCGACCCAGGTATAATACTTGAAGTGATGCAGGCGCTTGCGATCCTGATAGGTGAGTTCCATCATGTTCTGACTGCCTTCGCCGAGCATGAAACGTTCGAAGTCGGCGAGGGCTCTAGAGGTGTCGAGTTTGCCATGTTCGGTCGCCAGTTCAACCAGGCGGGACTGATACATTTCTGCGGAGTCGGTCAGGCAGGTGAACAGAACGTCGTTTTCGTCGAGGTCATAGAATTTGGCTGCTTTTACCGCAGAAAGAACATTGCTGATACTGCTGATGCCCATGAGCGAAAGTTTTTCGACGACTTCAGCGCTGACACCTGCGTCTTTGAGCATTTCCTGGCCGGCCGGGGTGTTGAACACCCTGAACAGGCGCATGCAGTTTTCATCATCAACGGCAACAACCGTATCAGTATTGCGGGTATTGTGAATCCAGGGCACGTGCTTGTCGCCGATGCCTTCGATGCGGTGTCCGCCAAACCCGCAGTTCAGCAGTGTGGGGCACTGCAGGGCTTCTGAAGCTACGATGCGTGCATGCGGGTGCGCGTGTTTGATGCGGTCGCCGGCGGCTATGGTGCCAGCTGAACCGGTGGCCGATACCCAGGCTGCCAGGCGGCTGCGCGGGCCTTTGATTTTTTCATAAACCTCGAGCACGGCATTGCCTGTGAGGTTATAATGCCAGATAGAATTGCCGAATTCCTCGAACTGGTTGAAAATAACGATATTCTCGCCACGCTCTTTGCGCAGTTCCCAGCACTTGTCGTAGATTTCTTTAACATTCGATTCGCAGCCGGGGGTTGCGAAAATTTCGCTGGTGCCGATTTCCTTGAGCCAGTTGAAGCGCTCGGGGCTCATATCCTGGGGAAGAATGGCGATCGCGGGCGAGGCGAGCAGGGCGCAGTCATAGGCGCCGCCACGGCAATAGTTACCGGTGCTCGGCCAGACAGCCTTCTGGCGGGTCGGATCAAATTCACCGCTGACCAGTCTCGGAACCAGACAACCGAATGCTGCGCCAACCTTGTGAGCGCCGGTCGGAAAATACTTGCCGACCAGGCCGACGATGCGCGCTTTGACGCCGGTCAGTGAGCTCGGCAGTTCAACGAAGTTGACATCTCCATACAGGCCGGTTTTGGTGTCATTTTTCCAGGTGATGCGAAACAGATTGCGCGGGTCGACATCCCACAGACCGAGTGGTTTGACCTGCTTTTTGACTTTTTCGGGTATCTGTTCGGGATTCTTCTGCTGAGCGAAGGTCGGAATGATGATGTTGCGCTCTTTCGCGCGATGAACCGTGCTTTTCAGCACTTCTTCGTTTACTTTGAGCTTGAACTGTTTTAGATACTTAGGCACGATATGGCTCCTTGCTTATGGAAATACGTGAGTTCCGGCTTCGCCTTTGACGGCTCTGGCGAGATTCTCGGGATTGGTGATAATGGCGTGTTTGCCGCCAGCTTTGATGAACTTGATGATCGCTTCGCACTTGGGAAGCATCGAACCCGGCTTGAAATGACCTTCTTTGCAGTATTTTTCGAGTTCGGCCACGGTCACCTTGTCGAGGGCTTTCTGGTCGGGCTTGCCGAAATTTAGGCAGGCCTTTTCGACTGCAGTCGATACGATAAAGGTGTCGGCTTTGATATTCGAAGCGAGCAGAGCTGAGGCGAAATCTTTGTCGATTACTGCGGCAGTGCCTTTGAGGTTGCCGTTATCTTCACGGATAACCGGAATCCCGCCGCCACCGACGGCTACTACGCAGAAGCCCTTGTCAGCCAGTGTGGTGATGGCATCTTCTTCGATGATCTCGAGTGGCAGCGGTGAAGCTACGACCCGGCGCCAGCCACGGCCGGCATCTTCCACCATATCCCAGCCGTCTTTGGCGATGCGGTCTTTGGCTTCGGCTTCGGTATAGAACTGGCCGATTGGTTTGGTCGGCTTTTTGAACGATGGGTCGTTCTTGTCGACGAGCACCTGGGTAACTACTGTCACCACCGGCTTTTTGATGCCACGCTTCTTGAATTCGTTGCCGAGTGCCATCTGAAAATTGTAGCCGATGGCGCCCTGAGTGTCGGCACCACACGAATCGAGCGGAACCGGGTGAATCTGGCTGCGGGCGATTTCGCTACGCAGAAGGATGAAGCCGACCTGTGGGCCGTTGCCATGTGTGATGACCACGTTATAGCCGGCTTCGATCATGTCGGCGATGTGAACCATGGTTTTTGCAGCTGCGTTGTATTGATCCGGGACGCTCTGGTGCTTGCTGTCGAGAATCAGCGAATTGCCGCCCACTGCTACTACTGCGAGTTTTCCTTTAGTTGCCATTCATCTTCCTCCGTCAGTTTGCGAACTGACAACGAAATATATTGCATGCAACGAGGCGCCTTGAGCCCCCGTCTGAGAACTATGATTACTTCTTTCCCTGCGTTCGTATTTATAGCGCTGCAATTATACCCATTTTATAGAAAATTTCAAAGCGAATTCGCTCACGCCATTAAAACAACGCCCTCCCGCTGACATGCGAGACTTTTTCCGACCCGAACAGACTAATGTGCAAAATAAAAGGCCAACACAGATAAACTCACAAATATACGCACCGAGCGACAAGTTTTTCCTGCATATTGTGTTTGGTGCCGACAGGGGTGCTGTGGTAGAATTTTGATGTTTCAGAGAGCTGAATCAACATGATTCTATAACTGAGAGAATTCAATGAGGCCAGACAAACCTAAGATTCGTGCGCCAAAAATTGCCCTGCAACAGGAAATAAAGGAAAAGCATCAGGCAGCATCTGCTGAAGGCTCGCCCGAGGCTGCTGCTGTGATTATAAAGCCCGCAGCACGCATAAGACCCGAAGGCGGCACCAGCATGGGCGTTGGCGATATGATCGGCAGTCTATTCTCGCAGCAGTTTCTGGTGACTCTCGCAATCCTTGCCGCAATCGTCGCAGTAATTCTACTGGTTAATTATCTGCCCGGCTGGCTGGAAGCGCGCAACCGTCCGCATCATTCAACCGCCGTGCCCTTTGAACTGCCGCCCGAAATCGAAAACACCCGAGTGCCGGTAAGCGGCAACCAGACGCCATATAACATTCAGGCCGAAGCCTGCTACATCGAGGGTAACAAATTACTGACAGCCGGTTTCAAGCATCGTGCCGAAAAGATGTTCCGGCAGGCAACCGAGCACAGCCCCGACAACCAGAAATACTGGAATGCCTGGCAGGCCCTGCGCCGTGAGGGCGATTTTGATATCTTCAAGAAGCAGATGGAAACTCTGCTGGACGCCGGTCGCGCCGACGAAGCCTGGGAAGCCTACGTCAACGGCGTCAAACGCGACCGCCGCTTTTTTCATCGCTACACGCCAGATTTTGCCGAGCGCCTTTTTAGGGCCGGGCATCTCGCTTCGGCTGCTTCAATTCTGATGACCTTCAACGAGCTTTATCCGGTCAATGCCAAAGCAAAACCGCTGCTCGAAAAGATTCGCAAAACCCCCTGAGACTTACCACTCAGAATAGCGCGCCTTGCCTTCGAGATCGGTGCGATTGTTGGGTGAGTAGAGTTTCATGCCTTCTCCGTAAGCAGTTGGCCGGTCACGGCCATTCGCCTTCTCGAGCTGTACACCATCGAACCAGACATCTGTTCCGACGATGCTTGAACTGTTGCTGAGTATCAGATAGGTGCTCTCGGTCAGGGGATCGAGTGCGCCGTTGAAGTTAAGAAACAGCCGATACCAGGTCTTGTTGCCGACTCTGATACGGCCGGCAATACCGCCAACGCCCGCCGGGTCGAGATTGCCGTTCTGATCTATGGTGACGTAATCCATTGGCACAGAAGGTGTGTCGTCACTCTTGTCCTGCCGGAATCCGATGGTTGCCGAAGCCGGCACGCCATCTTCGAACCCGACATAAACCGAGAAGATAAAGTCATCGCCGGCACTGAAGGTTTCGGTAGCGATACTCTGAAACACCGTGCCCGCTTCAAGATTTTTCGGCCCGGTCTGGGCAACGACCAGAACAGACGGAGCGATATTCGCTGATGCTGCCGGGTAAGCCGTGCTGTCGAGCGTTTGTATGCCAGTATAAGTTCCGGTTGCCTGCGCCGGCGCGGCCTCAAACGTGATGCTGGCGATGTATGTCGCGCCCGGTGCCAATGCTGGCAACGGAACCGGCGAAAAGGTCGGCACCATGGTGCCGCCATCGCTTCCGATCATTGTTGCCATCGGTGACCCCCAGCTCAGGTCGTTGAGCGTGACGTTACCGGTGTTTTGATAGGTGACATTCACGGCAACTTTCTGCCCCAGCGAAACCGTCACCGGAAATGCAGTATCAACAGCCGTAATCACCAATCCCGGGCTTTCTGCAACAGTAAGCGTCAGCAAAAAGGTATCCGACGCTTCACGACTGGGATCAAGAGCGCCAAGTGGAGCGAGATCATCGTCGTATACCGTCTGGATCCCAGTATAAACACCTGGCGTTGTATATTGAGGTATAACGACGCTAACTGTGCAGTTCAATGTTCCGCCAGCTGTTACCGAACTGTCGGGACCCAGAGTCGGTGTCAGAGTGGTCGTTCCGTCGCTGATCCCCTGTGGTATCCATCTGATACGGTTTGCATTAACATTACCTGTGTTGCTGAGTGTAAAATTATTCGTGGCAGTTGTTGCATGCGCGTGACTGCCCATATCTACATCGTTTACGCTGAGCAGTTTGGTTCCAACCAGAACTTTTGTTGTAAAGGTCGCAGTAACTTCACCAGCAGTATAAGAAACGTATGGCGCATCAGTATCGACATAGGCTCTCTGCGTGCCCTGGTAATTGCCGGTGGCCTGCCCGACAGGTATTGTCAAAGTCGCAATTGCAGGGGCCGAGCCGCCAACGGCAAGGTTCGTGGCGAACGGAATCGGATCGAACTGAATCTGTGCGGCTGGAATCGGAATGCCAGGCCCAAGCGGTGGTAACTGGCTGGAGATCACTCTTATGTCACTGGCAATGTCCTGATTGCCAAGATTGACTATGTTGAAACTGACAGCTGAAGACCGATCTGGCGCAACAGTTCCGAAGTCTAAGGTGATCGGGCTGATACCGATAACAGTTTTGGCTATGACGCGCAGTTCAAGCGTAGCAGTATCAGACGCCTCGGCCGGGTTATTGATGTCGCTATTCCCGTTGGTGTCATTCCATACTGTGAGGGTGGCTATATACGTGCCTTCTGGGGTGCCAGGTGGCACATTTACCTGCCAGGTTCCGTTCAGAGTTTTGTTTTTGATCATGTATTCAAAAACGCTGGGCAGGAATAATGAGGAAGTAGCGGGTATGGTCGTCGGCCCTACCAGTGCCGAAGCAGTAGCCATTGGTCGGTTGAGCATCAGTGTGCCGTTGTTACTGATGGTAAAGCTACAGGCAGTAGATAGCTGCGAGGGTATCGCATTGTCTATCAGCAGATTTGTTTCGATAATATCGACAGATTTGGTGCCGACCTGACAGGAAACTACGAAAGGTGAAATTGGATCCCCCACGAGATCTGGATGAGCAGGCGGAAGATCATCATATATAAGAGCATATTGGCCAATATAATCGCCGTCAAGAATCACCGGTTCGTCGGGTACATACAATGTCATGGTAGCAGGAAAAATTGTGTTCGCCGGCTGTGTCAGCTGCGGATCAAAATCGTAGTGAATTTTATCCAGTCGCGGAACACCATCGAGGCTGAGAGTAATTTTTTCCCAGTCGATGTCGTCCAGCACTTCGTTACCCGTGCTTTTTACGCTGAATGTCGCGACTCCAGTTTCGAGTCTGGATAATGGTCCGGCATCGACGATCGGCGTCAGAACCCGCAACCCGCGATAACGAACTACATACAACTGCAGAGTCATGACTTCGGGAGCCTCATTGTCATCCCCAATGTATGTGCCATCATTGTCTTCGTCTTCGAATATAGTGACAGTGCCGGTGTATGTGCCGATGGGCATGCCGGCGGGTATGTAAACATTTATATAGGCTGTTCCTGTTGCCAGAACACTAATGCTGGCCGGAAGGGTTAATTCGACTTCGTCTGCCGGTATTAAAAAAGCCGGGGTAGCGATGTTGTGCATGTTATCAATGATGCACTTGAGACAATTGAGAGTTTTGTCGCCAATGTTGGTGATTTTGAAACTGGCTTCGGGCAGCGGGAAGGTCGGTGTCGCATTGCCAAAGTCGATAAAAGACGGGGTAAAATGCATCAGCTGGTTCCCGATACCGATTTCGATCTGAAAAGTTGCGCTGGCACGGTTTTCATCGATATCGTATTCGTTGTCGAGGTCTTCCCAGACCGCAAAATCGACAATGTAATCGCCGTCAGGTGTGCCTGTATCTATATACCCGGAGATGGATACCGTTTGTGACGCTGTGAGATTCATGTCGCCTGCAGACGTGGGCGTGACGAAAAGAGTGAAAGGTGTGGGGGTAACCTGTTTGATCTTGACCTTTTCGAGCGACAGATTGCCACCGTTATAAATCGTTATAGGTTTTGTGGCTACCGTATTGCCGATTTTCCAGTCACCAAGGCTTACTGTTTCCGGGAGAGTGTATATAACCCGGCACTGGCTGGCCGTGACGGTTGAATTAAAGACATAATTTGGCTCGCCGGCGTCGAGAACGCCATTATATGGCGGCATATCTTCGAAAACGCTCATGGTTGCAATGTAGCTTCCGGCCGGTTGATTATACGGCATGTGCAGTTCTGCATAGGTGCTGGTAGCCGAGGGTGCTGCAATTGGAACAATGAACCCCGACAACGGATACATGGTCAGCTGCGAAGGGTGTAGCAGATCATTTGCCGCTGATTCATAAAAACCTTTGTTCCAGCTGGTATGTGTCAGATCGGTCGAACCCAGGTTGTTGACCTTGCTTGTGCCGACTATCTTTTTTTCGCCGCAGACCATGGTGCCGAAAATGAGCGTCGCTGAGGCGTAAGACAAATCTCTATACCGGATTTTCAAAGGGGCAGAAATCGCAATGCCTGAAGTAGCATAACCAGGATCTGTCGATAGCAGATTAGCATCATTGCCGGTGGCGCTTGCTATCATCTCCATAGTCCCAAGACCTGTATTCGTTAGTGCTCAGTACGTCCAGGTGAAACTCGCTATGGCTCCGGCTTTTAGATCAATTGAAGGTGGATCCGGTTCTGTTAACCTCAACAGAGTTCCGCTGCCCGTGGAAAACTTGAGTGGATCGAGTGAAGGAATAATGTTTTCAATCGTAGATCCCAGACTGACGTTGTTTGAAATTTCCAGAACAAGCGTGGTTTCCTGATCTTCTTCAATATCATCAGGTATAAAAGTAAGCTTAGCTGTGATGCTACCCGGGTTTTGCACTTCGAAAAACTGTCTGGAGAGAAAAGTCTGGAGATTTCCATTACCAGAGTTACAGGTATACAAAAGTGTTTTCCAATCGCCAGCAGGACCTGTAATTGGGTAATTTTGAATTCTGACACCCGCATTGGCTTTTTCATGGTCTGTAACCGGGGTTGCATTGTTTTCCGTTCCATTTCTTGCCAGGAAAAGTACCCTTATATTATCTGCTCCCGGTATGTCTGTGTATTTGGCCCAGACCTCCTGCCCGACGTTGAATGTATATTGTTCGGTAGTGAACGCAGAATCTTTCGAACAATATCCAACGATGTTACTGGCCATGATTAACCATGAATCACTGTCTGCACTGGTATCATTAATCGCCGGTGAGGTTGACCAGTTCGCATCTATTCCTTCCGCAAATCCTCTTATGACAGGTGTTACCCCGGTAGCTGAATTAGTGGCAACAGCTACTTTAAAAGTGAAGGTTACAGGTGTGTTAGCGTCGAGTAAGAAAGGAAGCGCAGGATTTTCAAGCGTCTGATAATGAGTTCCCAGTGAGAAGGTTAAGCTGGCAGTATTTAACCATATAGAAGCTTGTCCGGTATTCTCAATATCCATTGTTACAACTAGATCGTGCTGGTTGAGGTAGACTTGAGTTTCTGCGGCTACTATATTTCTTACTTCTAAAACAGGTGGCGTCTGTATGTCACATGTATTACTGGTGTCTGTTGCCGCAGTTAATGAGCGCAGGTCATTCGAATCGACGCCATAGCCACTGCCTTGAAGAGCAAATACGCCCTGTGCCGTGGCAGTGGCGTTCCATGTTATGTCAGTGTAGCTGTAAGGTTCAACTGTCACCAGTCCGTGACTGGGAACTGAATCTAAGTCAGCAGTCCCTACGTTGCCTCCATCGATGGTCAAAACAGATGCGTAGGCCGTGTCAACGCGGCTCCCGCCGTTGTTCATAAGCCGGGATATCGCCTGAAATGGTTGATTTACCGTTACTGAATCTGGCAGCAACACTTGAATGCTCAGGCTGGCCGGATCGACAACGTCGAAATAGGTCTCACACAAAGGAATCTCATTGGTTACACGCGAAACTATGACGCGCCACTTCCCGAGAAAAGTCGGGTCGTTGCTGAGTGTGTAACTGTTGGTAAGAATACCGGAGGTATCAGTGAACACCATATCAGCCTGAACCTGTGATCCATTCGGCTTGTACCAGCGCATTCTGTAGTCACGGTCTGGTTGCAGGTTGCTGCCTTTTGTATAGACGGTAAAGTTGCCGAGGTTGAAGCTGTCAGCTTCGATTGTCCAGGCGGGAAATCCGAGCGGACCGCGAAAAGTTTTCAGTATGCCGGATCTGATAGTCCAGCTGGGTGGAGTGGTATCGCCAATATTATAGACGAAAGAATTGTAGGTGTTTCCATCAACATAGCTCATGCTGGCATTTATAGTGCTTGTTCCGGTTGCTGATACTGGCGAAATGTCGATGTCGAATCTGATAACTTTCGTCTGGCCGGTCAATATCGTTTCTGAATAAGGTTCACTTACACCATAAGGACGCTGGTTGAGATAAGTTCCGAGACTGAAATGCAGTTCTGTGTCGTTCCAGAGATCCCATACGGCGGCGGCTTCGCCATCGTTGCGTACCGTGATATATATTCCGGCTCCAGTCTGGTCGAGATATACTGTTGACGAGGCAGTAATATCAAGAATTTTGAGGTTGGGTGGTTCCTGTATCTGCCAGAACGCTTCAACGTCTGAATCGTTATCCTCGATTGCTGCCAGAGTAATGCTGTTGCTGCCTGTGCACTTTGCGTCTATATAATCTATGCCTGATACACTGTCGATCCCTATTCCTACCAGAAGAGTGATAACTTTAGACTCGCCACCAGGTATTGTAACTGGCAAAGCCGGTGATGGCGCGCCTATGGTGTAGTCTCCATAGACTGGTGCATCGAAAATCAGTTCGACGGTATTCAGTGTTGCAGAGTTGCTGCCTGTATTTGTTACAGAAACCATTACAGGAAGACCATTTTGCCCTTTTGTTACATTTGTTGTTGTGTTTTCTACTTTTGTGATCTGCAAACGGGCGCTGCGGTAAACAACTGGTAGAGAAAGCGGAGATTCGACGTCTGCACTATCGACGTCAGATACGGCATACCATGCTACATCCTGGGTTGGTGAGGCAGTATAAGTGGTGACCGCGGTTGAAGTAATTGTCGCAATCTGTGTCCATGGGCCATTTTCACTGTCGTAGCTGCAATATACCCGGTAGGGGTTGGTAGGTTTCAAGCCATTGGCGCCGGTACCCGGCGTGCTGACATCCCAGGTGAGCTGGCAACCTCCTCTGGATGAACCGGATACAGGTATGTTGGTTTCTACCGCTGTGAGGCCTGATGGGCTGATATTACAGGTAATATCGTCTAACCACAATTGAATGGTGTAGTTCTTATCTCCGGTAAGAGTCATGAAAAAGTGCACAATATAGGATTCTCCCGCTTCAAATAACATATTTGTCTGGCTGGGAGTTGACCATGATGGGGTCTGGAGTGTTGCACCCGTATGTGAAATTGCATGAAAAGTGCCACCGTCAATTACGGTGTCTGGAGCTGTAGATTTTCGAATAGTTCCCAGATGCGCCGTTTTTGTTTCGGCTGTGGGGTTTGAGGCTTCGAGGTATCTTACAGAAACTCTTGCATTAACACCTGAGCTTCTAGGAGTAGTAAGAAATTCTTGATAGACAGTGAAATAGGCACTGTAACCAAGGGTAGGGGCCTGAGTTCCTTTGGTCTTAAAGTAAGACCATAAGGCATCTTTGGTGTTGTCCTGGTCAAAATCGGTAGTTCCACCATCGTTTGTGGTTACTGGCTCGAGCGTCCAACCATCTGTGTTGCTATCGAAAGTGCTATTTTGAATCTGGTTGAGGGCAAAGGCACTGGGCGAGATTATTGTAAAGATTATCAACAGCGACAGCAGGCAGATAAAAAAGCGCAACGATAGCGATAGCCTAGCGCGGGTAACTGAAAGTTTGCCGTGGCGGCCGGAAAATTTCGTCGTTTCAGAACCTCTTTGCCTGCCGAATGCCGGCGTGGCGCTTATGTGCTTATCTCTCATCTGCTTGCTCCGCTTATTTAAATCCCGAGTCAGCCTTTCTGCCTGTTACGCAAAAAGGCTTCTGTCTTCTTCTATATTCAGTATAACAGACCTCCCGCCCGTACCGCAGCAAATTATCGAAAAAACACCGCGGCCTCTGCAAACGAATCTTTTTCAGCACAGTACCCTTGAAACCAATGCATCGGCTGTTCAATCTGTCCGCAATTCATAACCTGCTCACAACACAAAGCTGCGCTGCGGCACAAACTGGTTCGGGCGCGGCCTGCCAGCCTTCCAATCGGCATAATCAGCCTGCTTCATCTGCGGCTTCTCTTCTCTTCTGACTTTGCACTTTATCAGCAGAAAACCCATTCGCGGACCAACTGGTTCAGGCACGGCCTGCCAGCCTTCCCCAATGGGCATAATCGGCCTGCTTCATCTGCGGATAGTCTTCTCTTCTGTCTTTGCCTTCTTTTCTTCGTGTCTTTGCGGCATTGTGCGAGGCTTCTTCTTTCTTTTCGGCTGCTGGAAAATTTCGTGCGGCTGTGGTTGCCGAAACGTTGACTCGCAGGTATAATTAGCTTTCAATATCAGCCGATAGATTTGTTCGACTGAGCAAAATACAACAACAGGAGAACGGAATGAGCAACGCTAAAAAGATCATGGAACTGGCTGAAAAATACCGCGATTATACAGCTAAAAATCTCGGCAGCATGGTTAAGATCCCTTCAGAGAGCATGAAAGAAAAAGACGTGCAGGCTGAAGTGGTTCGCCAGATGAAAGAAGCCGGTTTTGACGAAGTTCGCATAGATGGACTCGGCAACGTAATCGGCCGCATCGGCAACGGCAAGACAGTTCTGGCAATTGACGGTCATGTCGATACTGTCGGCGTCGGTAACCGCGCC
>CAZMWO010000056.1:0-9866 GCA_964569565.1 uncultured bacterium
TCTATTCCACCTCTTTTCGCGAGCTGGTCTACCAGATTACCGGCGCCCACATTTACGTTAATCTGGCCAGTCCGTTTCTTGATGGATTGAGGATCTGCGGCATCACCTACGGTCTGTCGCAGACTTCTGTTCTGCAGATGCTGGGCTTGCTGATGTTGCCGGTTGTCGCCAGAGGCTGCCAAAGTATTACCGGTGTCTTAACAGCTTTTGCAGGCGCTCCGCTTCTGGTAATATCTATTTTAATCAGCGGCCGCAGCGGACTGATGCTGGGGCTGCTATTTGTTCCGGTTTATCTGCTCGGACTTATGTTATTGAAGGCTTCTGTTCAGTCACCAGCCAGGATAGCCGGAAACCTGCTCATCAACATTCTGGGGTTGTGCCTTATCGGTCTGCTGGTATGGTCGAGCATTGATTTTTTACCGAAAAAGTTTTCTGATTTTTCGCTGAATCATGCCCGGGAAATATTTCTGGCAATGCGGTTTTCGGGCACGACGGTTGATAACCTGTCGGTAATGTTCTTTCTTCCCGACAGCTGGTTTGAAGTGTTATTCGGATCTTCAAATCTTAATAACGGCGGATTCGAAAGGGTACTGTCCGATGTCGGCTGGGTAAAGAATATTTTTGCGGTAGGCCTGATCGGCAGTGTTTTAACGGTCATGCCCTACATTCTGGCTTTAAGACAGGCCTGGCGCAGTCGATTCTTCAGCCAGGAGACAGCATTGATGAGCTTCCTCGTATTCCTGTCTGCCCTGCTTCTTCACGGCAAAGAGATGGCCCTGCTGACGAGAAACCAATGGTCGGTTCAATCATTATTGCTGGCGGCAATCAGCATGCAACTGTTTCTGCAGGCCACCCAGGCCGGCAGATCTGTAGAGCTATCGAAGCCCGAAACTGATATCGTGCGCAGACGTGATGCAAACACGGCGGGGGCTTCTTTAACGCAGTGAAAGAGAAACAGCTATGAATATAAAATTTTATGATTTACCGGTTCGTGGCGATGATTACGGTTCCCTTATCGCTATTGAAGCCAATAAAGATATTCCGTTTGAGATAAAGCGGGCTTACTATATTTTTGCCACCAAAATGGATGTCCGGCGCGGTTTTCACGCTCATAAAGAACTTGAACAGATAGCGGTCTGTGTGGCCGGCAGTTGCAGGTTTTGCCTGGACGATGGTTACGAAAAGGCGGAAGTGTTGTTGAATTCTGCTTCCAGAGGATTGTATATAGGGAAAATGATCTGGCGCGAAATGTGCGATTTTACGCCTGATTGTGTTCTTCTAATTCTGGCGAGCCTTTATTACGATCTCACAGACTATGTTCGAGATTATCAGGAATTTAAAAAATTAAGCACCGAAGTGGCTCTGGTAAACTTTGACAGAGTTTTTCTCGATTTATCATGGCATTGGCTGAATGATCCAGAAATCAATCAGATGACTATGGCCGGAGTAATTTCCAGAGAGAACCAGCTTAGTTTTTTTGAATCTCTTGATAAGAGAACAGATTACAAAATTTTCGGGATAAGAGCCGGTGTGAATGCGGGAGTATGTGGGTTGAAAAACATTCAGGATGGTTCTGCCGAATTGTTTATATATATTGGAGAAAAGCGACTCTGGAGAAGGGGAATAGGCTCCAGGGCGCTTGAATTGCTTGAGAATCATGGCATTCAGAAAGGATTACAAAGAATCTGGCTCAAGGTCAGCAGATGCAACCTGAGCGCATTTAACTTTTACCTGGCAAGAGGTTACAGAATTGCCTCCGTTTCAAGTGAAGACGAAAGATTTCATCTGATGGAGAAAAGTCTTTGAGAATCGAAGTTTACAATTCCAGCCTGAAAAAAACATGGGATGATTTCGTTTCGATCGCAAAAAACACTCATTTTATGTTTTTCCGAGATTATATCGAATACCACAACACCAGATTCTGTGACCATTCGTTACTGATTTATGATGACAGGTCAAGGTTGTCGGCTCTGTTGCCGGCAAATATCGCTGATGATGTATTATATTCTCACCAGGGTCTAACTTTTGGCGGCTTGATTCCGAGCATTCACACAGGCGCAGAAGAAGTTCTTAAAATTTTCAGCGAGCTGAAACGGTTTCTCGTGCAAAAGGGCATTCACAAGTTAGTGTATAAATGTTTGCCATATATCTATTTTTCGCAACCCGGCGATGAAGATCGTTATGCCTTGTTTATGAACAATGCCGTATTGTCGCGGCGAGAAATCAGTTCGACTATTTTCATACAGAACAGAGGGCCATATACAAAGGGCCGCAAGTGGGCGATCAATAAAGCTCTGAAGGCAGAAATTAACGTCGCAAGATCAGAGAACTGGGAGGATTTCTGGAAAATACTGACAGAGTCGCTGCAAATGCGACATCAGGTTTTACCTGTGCACTCGCTGGCAGAAATGAAACAGCTGGTTGATTATTTTCCAGAAAACATCAAACTGTTTGTGGCCAGAAAGCATGAAACAATTCTTGCAGGCACAGTCGTCTATGAAAACCGGCATTGGCTGCACACTCAATATATGGCGAGCACGTCTGAAGGAAAAAGCGTTGGAGCCCTGGACATGGTAATTGACAGACTGCTGGTTGAATATTATCCGGATAAAAGAGTATTAGATTTTGGAATCTCGAACGAAAAAGAGGGCCGCCTGCTTAATGCCGGATTGATTGCCCAGAAAGAGTCTTTTGGTGCCAGAGCTGTAGTTCATGATTTTTATGAATGGACACTCGCATGATCGAATTTCTAGACTTGAAGAGCATGAATAATCGATACCAGGCTGAGTTAAAAGAGGCGTTTGCCAGAGTTCTTCATTCCGGCCGCTATATTCTCGGTGAAGAAGTAACCGCATTTGAAAGGGAATTTGCTGAGTATTGCGGAACAAACCATTGTATTGGCGTTGCCAATGGTCTTGATGCACTGAAGCTGATCTTGCGAGCTTATAGAGAGCTAGAGTTGTTAGAAGAAGATGATGAAATCCTGGTTCCCGCGAACACCTATATTGCTACAATACTGGCTGTTTCAGAGAACCGGCTTAAACCGGTTCTGGTAGAGCCTGACATCAACACTTACAACATCGATCCTGCAAAGATCGAAGAAAAGATAACCTCCAGAACAAAAGCGATAATGCCGGTACATCTTTACGGGCAGCTGGCTGACATGGATACAATTCAAAAAGTGGCGCAGACGCACAACCTGCTGGTTATTGAAGACTCAGCTCAAGCACATGGTGCCGCAGCAGCTGGCAAAAGAGCCGGCAGTTTCGGCGACGCAGGCGGTTTCAGCTTTTATCCGGGAAAAAATCTTGGTGCTCTTGGCGATGCGGGAGCAATTACTACCGATGACAGACGGTTAGACAGTTGCTTAAGGGCGTTGCGTAATTACGGCAGCAAGGTAAAATACGAAAATCTGTATCAGGGCGTTAACAGCAGGCTGGATGAGCTTCAGGCCGCAGTTTTGCGGGTTAAACTGAAACATCTTGCCGAAGAAAACAGCAGACGCCGCCAGATTGCCGGAATGTATCTTAAAAATATAAACAACCCTCTCGTCACTCTCCCACAGGTGTCAGAGCCATCTAGTCACGTCTGGCACCTGTTTGTCATTCGATGTGCAGACAGAAGTAAGCTGCAGAGGTTTCTTGACGACAGAAACATTCAAACGCTTGTTCACTACCAGATACCGCCGCACCAGCAGCAGGCATACCGGCAATTGAACCAGCTCCGTTTTCCAATAACGGAAAAGATTCACCGCGAAGTATTGAGTTTGCCTGTCAATCCTGTAATGAGTGACGATGATGCTGATAAAATTGTTGATGCTGTCAACGAATTCAGATGTTAAAAAACCTGGCTGACAATTAACGATGAACCAACAAAAATACAGAGTCGCGGTCAGATCAACGTCAGTCATAGGGGGAGCCACTTTTTTCAGCATACTCATCGGCCTGCTGAGAATCAAGGTTGTGGCTGTCCTTCTCGGACCTGCCGGTATGGGTTTGATAAATCTTTACACCTCACTGATCACCCCGATTTCAACAATTGCCAATATGGGCTTTCATACGAGCGGTGTCCGCTCAATAGCTGACCAAAAAGACAATTCTGAGGCCCTTTCGCTTGTTGTTAGAAGCCTGCGTCGACTGGTCTGGCTGACAGGCGCCATCGGGTGTGCCGCCACCGTCTTATTATCGCCAGAATTATCGGCTGTTACTTTTAACAGCGCTGAGCATACCGCAGACATCGCTTTTCTAGGTATTGTTGTTTTGTTCTCAAATCTGTCTATGGGACAGATTTGCCTGCTGCAGGGAACCAGGCGCATTGCTGATCTTGCCAGGGCAAACATCTGGGGCGCCGTAAATGCTGCGATGCTCAGTTTGCCATGCCTCTGGCTCTGGGGTACCAGGGGGATCACTGTCAGTCTTGTTATGTCGGCCTTTGCCGTATTGCTGACCAGCTGGTGGTTTGCAAGGCGCGTTAAGACGGCTGAAGCTGGCATTTCAACATCATCATTCATAAATGAAGCCAGAAAGCTGCTTGCCTTAGGGTTACCAGTCATGGCAACAGCCGTTCAGACTGCTTTGGCCGCCTATATTATCAGACTGATAATTGCCGGCCAGTTCGGACTGGAAGGAGTCGGCATCTGGAGCGCCGCTTTTACAATTTCGGGGGGCCTGGCAAATTTCGTATTGCATGCAATAGGCACAGATTACTATCCGCGCCTGGTTGCCGCCGCAAAGAGCGACAGACTGATCAACGAAGAGGTTAATGCCCAGCTGCAGGTCGGACTTTTGCTATCTTTGCCGGCCCTTGTTGCAACCATACTGTTTGCGCCACCAGGTATCGCAATATTGTATTCTGGCAGATTCGATGCCGCAATACCGGTTTTACGCTGGTATGTATTTGGGGTCTGGGGTCGTGTCGTTTCATGGCCACTCTCGTACATTATGCTTGCCCGCGGCCGGGGAAAACTGTTTTTTCTTGTAGAATTGTCTGCAAATATTTTTCACATTTCAGCTATTTATTATTGCACTCAGTTATGGGGTTTACCAGGCACAGGCGTGGGTTTTATGTTGTTATACCTGTATTACATTGTTTTGACAGCAATTACCGGCAGATGCATAGCCGGCACAAAGCTTTCTGATACAAACCTTTATTTAATCTGCGCAACACTTTTTACGCTTGTAGCCGCCAGCTTTTATTCTTATTATATGACTGAGAAGTTGTTATACTACATTCTCTCTGCTGTTTTGGTGGCATTGTTAAGTTGGAAAGTCTATGGCAGATTGTCAATTCTAACGGGTATTTCGTTGCAGCAGGTCTGGAAAACCATCAGGCAAAAATCTGAATAATGAAACTTTTTTGTTTCGAAACTGTTTATTGAGGCAATTTTGAGATGAGTTCAACCGTTGATAACAAGACAGCGCCACTGGTCAGTGTTGCTGTAGTAACCTATAACCAGAAGCATTACCTTGAAGAGTGCATAAATTCAATATTGTCGCAGGATTATCCAAATATTGAAATAGTCATTGCTGATGATGCCTCCACCGACGGGACGCATGCGATGCTCGATCAATTCTGCCGGCAGTATCCCGATAAATTTGTCATTAAAATATCGCCAGTCAACCGGGGAATAACGGCAAACACAAATCTTGCATATTTTGCCTGCAAAGGGAAATATATAGCCTGGACAGGCGGCGATGACCTGATGCTACCGGGCAAAATATCAAAACAGGTAGCATTTATGGAAGCTAACCCGAATTGTGCAATCTGCTATCACAATCTGGAAGTTTTTGACTCAGAATCAAATCAGGTTATAAAACTGTTTAATTCTTTCTATAATGCTCATCAAGGCGATATCAGAACTTCGATAATCCACGGAACTTTTAATGGCGCCTGTTCTAACATGGTCAGGGCGGCAATGGCTCCCGAAAGTGGTTTTAACGAGACTCTCCCAGTTGCTTCAGACTGGATGTTCTGGGTAGATTGCCTGGCCGGTGGCGGCGAAATAAAGTATATCAATTCGATATTGGGGCGTTACCGCCGCCATAAAAGTAATGCAACAAATGAATCTGGCGGGATTGCCAGATACAAAATCGACCATCTGAACGCCTGCAATTTAATGCTGGCAAAATATCCGACCTTTGCCAGAGAAATCTTGATCGCCTATGCTCGAAACCTCTTTGCATTACGGAAGCAGCTCTCCTATTTTCTGACAGTATGGATCTGCTTCCGGATCCATCCAGATTTAAAAACCATGTGCGGTCTCCTTGTCCATATAATTACGCTGGGACGGGTGCGGCTTTAAATACAACCAGTAACCGGAGCCTCTCAAATGTGCGGAATATGCGGCTTCATCGAAAAGGAAAAAAAATCAAACGCTGACAATCTTGCAGACAGGGCGCGCAGAATGTCTGAGGTAATAAGACATCGCGGGCCTGACGCTGAAGGAGTGTGGGTTAAACCCGAAGAAGGGCTGGCATTGGCGCATCGTCGTCTGGCAGTGCTCGATCTCACAGCAGCCGGAAATCAGCCGATGATATCACCCGACGGTCGCTATATTCTTATTCTGAACGGCGAAGTCTATAATTTCATCGACATCAAAAAGAAGATTGTCGCTGATTCGCAGATTGAGCCGGTTCTCAAAGGACATTCAGACAGCGAAATTCTTTTGCTGGCTATCGAAAAATACGGTGTGACTGCAGCAATAAAGCTTATCTCCGGTATGTTCGCCCTGGCGGTATGGGACCAGCAGGAGAAAGAATTAACTCTGGCCCGTGACAAAATGGGTCAGAAACCACTTTATTATGGCCTTTGCCGGCAAGGTCTGGTTTTTGCTTCAGAATTAAGCTGCTTTAAAGCTTTTGGCCGCGAAAACTGGCAGATAAACAGAGAAGCGTTGCTACTATATTTTCGCCATAACTATATTCCGGCACCCTGGTCGATTTTAAAAAACGTTCATAAGCTTGAGCCAGGCCATATTCTGAGAATAAGACCAGCCGAAATACATAGCGGCAAAGAAAACAGCATGGCCTCTGAACCTTACTGGCAACTCGAAGAAGTCATCGGCAGAAATCATGCCGGAGAATCGCTGTCATCAATGGCCCAAAACGAAACAGAACTCGAGCAGCTGCTGGCCAGGGCTGTATCAATGCAGATGATTGCTGATGTGCCACTGGGAGTTTTTTTGTCTGGCGGCATCGATTCATCTCTGGTAGCTGCAATCATGCAGAAAATCTCATCGGCGCCGGCTCAGACGTTTACCATCGCCTACTCTGAACATGATTATAATGAAGCGGATCTTGCCCGTAAGGTTGCCAACCAGCTGAAGACCGACCATCACGAATTTCTGCTGACACCGCGAATGGCGCTCGATATCATACCCGACCTGAGCAGGTTTTACTCGGAACCATTTGCTGATCCTTCGCAGATTCCCAGCATTCTTCTCTGCCGACTTGCCAGAAAAAAAGTAACTGTTGCCCTGACCGGTGATGGCGGCGATGAACTATTTGGCGGCTATGAGCGGTATTTTCAGGCAGAAAAATTATCCCGGCTTATAAATCTTCTGCCGCTGCCAGTTCGCCAGTTTTGCGCGGCAGCGCTAAACCAGCCAAAGCTGACACAGCTTCTTGCCTGTTCATCTTTGCCCGGCGGCCCGGTTACTGGCCGGCTGATCAAAAAAATGCTCGATTTTTTGCCGGCGCCTGACTTTACCGCTTTATATAAAAGCCTGGTGTCGCATACCGATAACCCTGCTGCCATGCTTGTTAACGCCGATAAAGAGCCGGAAACAGTTTTTGATCGACGCGAATTTATTGAGAAGAATCGGTCTAACCTCGAGAAGATGACGTATTGCGATCTTAAAGCCTATCTTCCCGATGACATTTTGACAAAAGTCGACAGGGCAGCTATGAGTAGCGGCCTCGAAACAAGGTTGCCATTTCTCGATCAGAATGTCGTGGATTTTGCGAGAAATTTGCCCCCGGAGCAGAAAATCAGGGGTACTCAAGGGAAAATAATACTGCGTCAGATCTTGCGCAGATATCTGCCGCAGTCGTTGATTGAAAGGCCCAAAAAGGGCTTTGCCGTGCCCATGGCAGCCTGGCTGCGCGGTGAGTTGAAAGACTGGGGCGCGGATCTGCTTAGCCGGCAAAGGCTTAAACATGAGGGTTTGCTGAACTACGATCTGATAAAAAAAATGTGGTATGATCATCAGCACGAAAACCAAAGTTGTGAGCGCATTCTCTGGAATGTTCTCATGCTGCAAAGCTGGCTGGAAGAGTGGAGATCATGACCTCAAAACCAGAAGGCCGATTAGTCTGCATGCACATCATTGGCAGCCTCGAAATCGGTGGCGCTGAAAACATGCTGTGTAAGCTCATCGAAGCTGCTGATCGTCAGCGCATCGAGCACATTGTTGTTTCTCTTCTGCCGCTCGATGTTTTGCAACACCGTCTGATCGCGGCTGGCGCCCGGGTTATGAGCCTTAACATGTCGCGTAAGCGCCTGGTTCTAGCCGACATCTGCCGGCTTGCCAGAATGATAAAAAAGCAAAAGCCTGATCTGGTGCACACCTGGATGTATATTTCGGATATCATTGGCGGTCTCGCCAGTCGCCTTGCCGGCAAAATTCCAGTTATTTTCAGCATCAGACACGGCAGGTTTATCGTGGCCAGCACAAGAACAATCATTCTGGCCCGGGTTGTAGCATTGCTGGCCCACCTGATACCCACGCGAATCATCACCTGTTCGTCAGCCGCCGGCGATATTCACCGGAAGATTGGCTATCCTTCACAATTGATAAGAATGATTCCCAATGGTTTCGTCATAAATGATCACACTTCATTGCAGGGAAAACTTCGTTCGCATCTTGGCATCAACCCTGCAGCGATGCTGGTTGGCATTATTGGCCGCTATGCGCCGGGCAAAGACCATCAAAATTTCATTACCGCCGCCGCTAAAGTGAAGAAGCAGATTCCAGCGGCTGAATTCATTATGTGTGGCAAGGGTGTTGAAAAAAGCAATGCAACCCTGCTCGATGCAATAAAGGCGGCGGGATTATACGATTGCGCTCATCTTCTTGGCAGGCAGATGAATACGGCCTGGATACTGGCCGATCTCAATCTGCTGGTTTCTTCTTCCGCGTCAGAGGCATTTGCAAACGTGATCGGCGAAGCCATGGCCGGCGGTATTCCCTGTGTAGCAACCGATGTCGGAGATTCTGCACATATTGTTGGCGATACTGGTATAATTGTTCCGCCGCACAACCCTGAAGCACTGGCACAAGGAATGTTGCAGATGCTCCGGAAACCATCTGCGGAACTCAAACAGATGGGAGTGCTGGCACGGGCAAGAATCATGCAGATGTTCAGTCTGCCAGATATTGCCAGATGCTACGAAAATATGTATTTCGAGGTAGTCAATGACAGATGAGAATAGGGTTGAGGACAAACCTCAGCTGTTCAAAATAAACCTTGATAAGCTGTTCTGGCTATTATTGCAGCATCGTGCCATGCTCATGAAATATGTCATCATATCGGCCCTGCTGGCCGTTGTTGCCAGCCTTTTTTTCCCCACCCTTTATACGGCTGAAGTTGCCTTTTTGCCAGTCGGGCCCAAGCAGCTGGGAGTCTTTTTAAAGAGCCGTTCTACTGCCATGCTGGTGCTTGAAGCCCTGCCGGAAGTAAAGCCTCTGCTGCGCCCGAAAGTTCCTACCAGCGAAAATTATGCTGTTGAACTCAGCCAATGTCTCACCATTAAGCATGCTGCCACTCTGGATTATCCGTTTACTCTGAAGGTTGAACTAGGTAATGCCACTATGGCCGCCAATGTTGCCAATACCTATATGAATCTGGTGGCATCATTTGTTAACA
>CAZMWO010000056.1:9966-12423 GCA_964569565.1 uncultured bacterium
ATGGCCGCCAATGTTGCCAATACCTATATGAATCTGGTGGCATCATTTGTTAACAGCCCGGAGTTTGACATGGCCCAGCGCAACACCAGATTTATCCAGGGCCAGTATGATTTCTTCGCTGCCGGCCTGCGCAAGGCTGAAGATGCCTTAAGAAGTTTTCAGGAACAGCATGGCATAATTCTGCTCGACAGCCAGACTGCTGCCACTGTCGGTCTGGTAGCACAAATCGAAGCACGCCTGATCAAAAAGGAAATAGAATTGCAGGCTCTGCAGTCGTCGCCGGAAAACCCTGTTGCCAGAAAGCGTGAGAATGAAATTGCCGCATTAAAAGACACTCTCAATGAGTTGAAAGGTGAGCAGGAGGGCTTGATAATAGCAGGGGGTAATGCCGGCGACTCAAGAACAGGCATCAATCAGGGCCTGGCCGAGGCACCTCGCCTCAGGCTTGAACACAGGCGGCTAAGTCGCGAGGTTACATTGGCAGAACAAACCTGTATGTATTTGCAGAGCCAGCTTACCAGCGCCAAAATTCAACAGGAAAAAGAGGGTGTTTCCTTCATGATTATTGACGCAGCCATCGTTCCTGATAAGCCATCGCACCCGAAGCACTGGCTTTTCGCTTTGCTGGGAGCCCTGGCCGGCTTGCTGCTGGCAACTTTAAAAATCGTTTACGATAATGGCCGCCAGTGCTTAACCAGCCTGGAAACGAAATAGTATTCAGTATCGGCCCATCATCCCTGCAATTAGCGTCAAATTTTTGACGCAATGTCAGTTTTTGTGGCGTCAAATTTCTGACGCACACATAAAAAAGCAGCTGACCGTCAGGCGCCAAAACCTTTTCATCAGGCCACATTCGACATACAGCCAGCGAATATTCGTCTCAACAAAGCACATAAGCACATCTGGACTCCCAAACCCTGCTTTTTAAAAGCATTCCGCAAACATGGCACGCATATTGCAATATGAAAAGCAGGTTCAAATTAACAGGAGGAAATCATGAAAAAGTTTCTTACAGGTCTCGCAATAGTACTGGCAGTCAGCGTAATGTCACCGGTTTTCGCCCAGGCAGATGATGCTCCCGGAGTAAAACGCGAAAAAATAGAAAAGCAGCGCGGTGAAAAACCCGGACGCAAAAACCGCGAAAGACCGGATAAAATGGATCGTGAAGTCACCGCCGAACAGATGATAAAGAGAATTGAAGAGCGCAAGGCGAACATTCTTGAAAACATCGCTCTGCGCAACACCAAGCTCAACGAGCGCCTGGCAACTTTCGGCGAAAGAATCGACAAGCTCTCTGCCCGCATGGAAAAACTCAGAAGCGAAAAGCCGACAGAAAAAACCGGAACTGAAAAGCCTGCCATGAGCGAAGAGCAGCTTAAAGAGCGAAAAGAAAAAGTCACTGCCCGCTACAACGAATTCAAAAAGAACATCGAGCAGCGCAAGACCCAGGTTTTCGAGCGCATCGAAAATGTCCGCAGCAACGTGCTCAAACGCGTCGAGCAGTTACCGGAAGGCGACCGTGAACGGGTAAAAACGACTCTCGAAAGTGCTATCAACGAAATCAAAGCTGAAGCAGAAAAACTCGAAAAAGAAGCCAAGGAAAAAATCGAAGCAACCTACCAGAAGCTCATGACAATCTGATCTTCAGTCTTCACCCATACCGAGTTTCTTCATACGATACAACAGCTGGGTCCGCGGAATCTTAAGGATTTCTGCGGCCCGGCTTTTTATTCCGCCGCTTTCGGCAAGCGCCGCCAGAATCATTCGCTTTTCAAGGCTTTCAAGGGCGGCATTGAGCCCGCCATCTGTCGACAGGGTTTCATCTGCAGTCACCGCGCCTGATCTGCCATCAGCACCGGCCGGCGGAGTTATCAGAAAGTCGGCAGTATCAAGAACACCGCCGTCAGACATGACAACCGCCCTTTCGAGAGCGTTTTTGAGCTGCCTGATGTTACCGGGCCATTCCTGCCTCTGCAAAGCCTCGAGTGCGGCCTGACTCAGTTTGAGCTCAGGCCGGCCAAGTTCTTCACCGATCCGGTGCAGAAGAGTCCGGCAGAGTATCGGCAAATCGCCTTTTCGCTGCCGCAATGGCGGCAGATGAATATTAACCACACTCAGGCGATAAAGCAGATCTTCACGAAAGCGGCCGGCAGCGACCATTTCGTCGAGTTTGCGATTGGTCGCAGCGATAATGCGAACATCGACAGCAACCGGTTTTGAACTGCCAAGACGGGTGATCTCTTTTTCCTGCAAAACCCGCAAAAGCTTTGCCTGAAGGTTTATCGGCACCTCACCGACCTCGTCGAGAAAAACGGTGCCGCCGTCGGCCGCCTCAAAGCTGCCTGTGCGGCGTTGTCTGGCATCGGTGAATGCGCCTTTTTCATGACCGAACAGTTCTGATTCGAAAAGCGTCTCTGGAATCGAGGCACAGTTAACCCTGACAAAAGGCGCGTTCTG
>CAZMWO010000057.1:0-12334 GCA_964569565.1 uncultured bacterium
GGTCAGCGCCGCCCGGGTAGATAACCTTGGTGCCGACGATGATTTCCGCTTCCTGGCCATTGACTGCCGAGATCTTGGGATTCGACAGAACCTTGGTTTCGTTGCGGGTTTCGAGTGCGGCGAAAGTAGCTTTGAACAGCAGGTTCTCGCGATAGAAGTCGCCGAGACCGAACATGTCGCCCTGCTGACCGGTAAAGGCTTCCTGATAGAGGCCAGAATCCGGGTTAACTGCAAAGTATTCCTTGGTCGAGAAGACCGGCAGTGAGTCGAAGGTTGCATATTCAGATTCGCCTCCGGTTTTGCCCTGCCATTTGAAGCCGATACTCTTCGAAGCGTCGGTCTTGACTTCGACGATCTTCGCTTCCATCATGCACTGATGAACCGGCACGTCGACCGTTTCGATGAGCTTTTTGGCCTGGTCGATCATTTCTTTCGACCCTTCGATGATGAGTGCGTTGATGCGCTCGTCAGGAGTGACGGTAACACCACCTTTGGCCGCTCCGCTGGAGCCGCCGAAAAGTTTGGCAACGTCAGCAGCCTTGGCATACTGCAGGCGACGGGTGACTGTCTGGCCCTTTTCGAATGCGTTGATGAGCTTTTTCTCATCGGCGAGGATCCAGGTGTTGCCAATCTTGCGAACCGCAAAACCGTTGGTTTTGGCGATCAGGTTCATGGCTTCCTCATAGTAAACGTCTGACAGCTTGACAGTGACGCGGCCGCTGACGCTCTTTTCAGCAATGATGTTGGTTCCTGACTGCTGGGCGATTACCTTGACGATCTGACGAATGTCAGTGTCACGGAAATCGAGGGTAATGTTGTCATCGGCTCTGGCAGAGCCCGGCAACAACAGTGCGACTGTGAGAGCCGCAAACAGTAGTAAGATGTTGGTTTTCTTCCTGGTGTAACCCGTGGAACACATTCTTCTATACCTCCGAACGGGAATGTCCGACAACAAAATCTCCGACAAGTGCCATTTCTGGTTTGTCAGTTGATACATCGACAAGTTTTTCTGATTTATGAAGCAAATTTTTGATTTTCTTTCTCTTATTTTTTTCGCCACATTTTGGCGATAAATAAGAACCGCAACCAGTATCGGCTGATTGCGGCAGATTGTTGACCTTTTAAGTATGATTTTGATCAGACTTTTTAAAATCTTTCAGGGGTTCAGGCCTGGATCGATTATTACCGGTCGGCTCTGGGCCTCGTTTTGTTTCTCAAGTTCTGATGCTACACTTTTGTAGCCTATGGTAAGAAGGGCTATGAGGCTGATAAGCCCCCAGGTCATCCACATGAACTTCCTCTTCATATATTTCTCCTTTGTATCAGGGCGCCTTGTTAAAAGGCATCTAACGATGTTTTGAATCTGGAGCCTGGATCGATCGATGATCCGGCAGGAAATGAAAAAGGGCTGTAGCATTACGATTTCCTGTGTTGCCAGGTGCGTTCTGTTACAGCCCTTCGGCTTGCAATCAGCAGGTCATTCTTTTTCGTCGCCACCGATTTTAAAGGTGTGGCGGCGCTGTTCTTTGTTCGAATAAACAACTATGCGGTCATTCTGGATGTCGACGACTTTGAATTTGCCGTCTACTATCTGATCTTTGGTAACAGTGTGCTCTTCGTCAAACTTGATAACCGCCAGACGTTGGCCTTCATTGCCAACGATGCCGGTTACAAAAACCTTGATCGGCTTGACCGGCGGCGGCTGTGGCTTGCTGTCGGTAGGTTTTGAGACCGGTTGCACGGTTCTTACCGGAGGCAGCACAACTTTCTTTTCGACGATAGGTTTAAATGGGTCTTTATTCGGTATTTCCGGGGCGAAAGAAAATTTGTTGATCAGTGAGTCTACCTGCTCAGCTTCGGTCAACTTGGATGTATCGGCAGGAGCGTCGCCTGAAGAAGGGCTCTCGGCCACCATGCCGTCGCCACCTTCTGCCGCCGGTGCAGCTGCCGGTGCGTCTGGCGTACCTGCTGCGGGCGTGTCGCCACCGAGATCGTCCAGGCCTCCGAAGTCATCTAGGTCGTCGATTGCAAATGCCCCGGGGACGGCAAGAAGGAACACTGCCAGAAAGACGATTCCCAATAGTTTTGCTGGGCTGTATCTGTTCATTATAGTCAGGCCTCCTTTGTCCATTATATGCCACTGCCCATGATATAGACCTTGGCACTGAGCGTTACGCTGAGAAGAGGGCTTTTACTGTCACGGTCTACTTCGGCTGAAACCGATACGTTCATCGAGCCGGCCGCCAGATTGATGATCTTGCGTCGTTCCATGATCGTAAGGAAACTGCCGATATCTTTGAAGGTTCCAAGAACGGTCATTTCGACAGGCAGCTCAGACCAGTCTTCGGCGCGAACCAGCGGCGAAATTCGGATATCCTGAAATTTCACCCTGAACTTGTTGGCTACGGTTTCAGTTGATTCAAGCAGCTTGGGAACAACGGTGTTGAGCTGGTTTGATTCCATCTGCAACTTGTTTTTCTGCTCTGTCAGTTTTGATATCTGGTTGCGCAGTTCTGCCATTTCTTCTTCGATGTTGGCCAGTTGAGCTTTTTGTCTCTTCAGGCCTTCGATCTCGGAACTGATCTTCTTGCCTTCTTCTTCCATGGGCTGGTAGTAGTTCATGTAGAAGAATACGCCGGCACCAATTGCGATAACCAGGAGGAAAATCGTTACTACGGCAAAGTTGTTCATTTCAACCTCCCAGATTCTTGTCGCCGAGATCGCGCTTGATGCGGCAGTTCACTTCAAAGCGCCAGACCGGCATTTTTTCGTAGATATTCTTGGTAGCGCTGGTCAGAAAAACTTCTTCGAAGTGTTCGTGACCCTGCAGTTCCTGAATGAACTGCTGAATACCCTTGGTCAGCTGCCCACCGGTTTTGGGCTCTTCAGCACCGTCTTCATTGCATGAATAGGCTGTAATCTGAACGCGGCGATCCGAGTCTATACGAAGGTTGGTGATCCAGACAGTCTTTTCCGGCACTACGCTGGTCAGATTGCTGAAAGCCTGCGACCACTGCAGCAGTGTTGCCCCGGAAAGCTGCTTGAGCCTGGAAATGTCTGACTCGATCTTGCCGCGTTCCTGGCGGAGGCGGTCTTTGATGTCGAGTTTTGACTGTTCGCGCGCAATTTCGTTCTTGAGCTGCTGGCGCTGAGCGATGGCATCGTCGTTCATGCCTTCGATCATCTTGGTGCCGGCCATGAAGCCGGCAACGATGCCGACAACGCCGATAACGAAGAAGATGGCGGCGAACGGAATCTGAATAGGCTTGCGCCGTTTGACCGTTAACAGGTTAATTCTGATCATATTAGTCTTCCACCACCCCTCTTAAAGCAAGCCCGATGGCAACTGTATACTGCTGCAGGTTGTCATAGAGTTCGTCAGGGTCAGGAGCGGTAACCGCGATTCCCTCGAGAGGATTGCCCATGAATACGTCTACGCCAAGCTCGTTGCTGATGTAGGTGTTGAAACTCTTGAGGTTCGAGCTGCCGCCTGAGAGAATTATGCGATGAATGAGCGGTTCGCGTGACTGTGCCTTGAAATAGTCGAATGAGCGTCTGATTTCTGAGGCCAGTTCTTCAACAGTGGTTTTGACTACTTCTGATATCTCGTTGGCGCCGCCATCACCGATGCTCACTTCAGCTTCTTCGATTTTGAGAGACTCAGCCTGATCGAATTCCTGCTTCATGACATCTTTGATCATCTCGGTGATGTTGTTGCCGGCGATCGGGATGTTTCTTGTGAACATCAGGTTTCCGGACTTGAGAACCGAAATATTTGTGGTTCTGGCACCGGCATCGATAATGGCGACAACTTCGCCGCCTTCCTGAGTGCTGGCCGTCTGCATATAGGAGCTTTCCAGTGCATTGAGGGCCGCGATAGTATCGACGTCAACTACTTCAGGAGTTACGCCGGCGCTCTTGAGAACGTCGGTGTAAGAATTTACCAGGTCTTTCTGGGCGACCACCAGAAGAATCGAATATTTGCCACCGCCTTCGTCCTCTTCTTCGACTGTGCTGAGAACGGCATGTGTGATGCTCACTTCGTCGATGGCATAAGGAACATACTGTTCGGCTTCGATGCGCACAGTCTGTTCGAGCTCTTCCGGGGACATGACTGGCAGCTTGGTAAAGCGCATGATCACGTTCTGCCCGGAGATTGATACGAAAGTTCGTTCCGGTTTGATTTTCCGGCTCTTAAGAATGTCCTTGATGACCGCGGCAACTGACTGTGGATCTCCAACCGCGCCTTCCGTCATGCAGTCGGGCGGCAATGGCAGCATGCCATAGTTGATCAGTTCCGGGCCAGAAGGAGATTTTTTGAGCTGAACGATCTTAACAGCTGAGGTGCCGATGTCGACGCCCACTGCTGTATTGGTGTTCCCAAAGGTGAACAATCCCATACGCTCTTTCCTCCAAGTTAGTCACGATAAGAGACCGTGACGGCTTTAAAATTTACAGAATGTCAGTTTTATATCGGCTGTTTCTTAATCAAATTTAAACAAAATCCGAAAAACTTTCAATAATCAAGACTTCTTAATGCAACATTCGAATAGTAGAACGCGAGAATCTGCCGGTAAGACCAGTTGCGTTTGCCCATTTCTATGGCGCCAGACTGGCATAGGCCGACTTGATGACCGTAGCCGCGCCCGAAGAGCTGTATTTGCTCAACATGCGACGTTCCTGACCTGACGCTTCTCTCGATTCGTGCCGGGGAAGTAGGCTCGGCGCTGCCAGGTGCCGTATCGCCGGCGGGATACAGCCCGATTATCTGCCAGCCCTCCTCTGGCCGCAGCGTTCGTTTAAGGCCTGATCCGGTCAGGATCATCAGCTGGGCAGGGCCATCAGAGGCATCGTCTGCAAGCGAAGCGATCATTATTGCCTGCTTCTGCCCGGTATCATCCGCTGCGTGCTTATTTAGCGGAGTTGCCGCAGCGATCATGTCTTTTGTCTGATTGCGGTTGCCAAGCACAAAGGTTGTGCTGGGCAGGTCGAAAAGGCGCCTGATAGTGGTGCCACGAACTTTGTGGGTGCCGGTATCGGTATGAAGTATCAGGCTGGTGACGCGATCCATGTGCTGGGGCGCGTCTATTTCTGTATCATACAGCCGGGTAAACGATATCTTTTCGCTCCGCAAGGCCTTGATCAGGGCTGCAGTTGCTATCGTTCTCGTCCAGCGAAAATTGGTGCCGTCGCGACAGAACGGGCAGATGACCCGTCGCAGATAACTGCGGGGTGCCCCACCAAAAACCTTGTCGTTATCAGATGTCATGCCGCCACAGCTGGCATGATAAAGAGTCGCTATCGGTTCGCCATCAGAAATCATGATTATTCCGCGGGTTGCCTGTACCGCCGGGTCGATCGAGGCCCTTTCGGCTCCGACTCCCTTGTAGGCCTGGCAGTGAGTGGAATCGCAGACATCGGCTCCTTCTGAACCATGTTTGTTGCGGCTGGCATAGGCGTAGGTGCGTGCTATCACCGTCTGGGCTCTTAATGATTCGGGCGGTGAGAGCGAACCTATTTCGCTGCCGACTACCCCGCGCAGATAGTCTTCGATACCGACATGGTTGATTATCCGCGCGCCTTTGTCTGTGATGTCGGCCTGAATATGACCGCGATACATGCTTTTGTTCAATTGAACCACGTCTTTGTTGCCGAACATGTATATGCTCTCGCCCCGATACTCGACGCGTCGCCCTTTCTTGCCTGGCAGGGCCCATGTCAGGGTTTCACCTTTGCGAAATGACCTGATTTTGCGCCCGCGCTTGTTCTGCAACCAGCCGCCGTCCGGGAAAGTCGCCTTAAAGCTGCTGTGATTACTGCCGATTTTTACTCTCAGAACCGGTTCGGTATTAGCAGATTTCCTTCTGTTGCGGGTTGAAGCACATGTTTCGGTCGGCAAAGCAATTGTCAGGGCAGCTATGATGATCAGCATCACAACGGCCAAAGCTGATCTGCCATCTAATTTTGTTTGCTTCTGTTGCATGCGCTTCTTTCCTTCAGGCGGTTTCAATCATTCCAACGCCTTTGCCACCGCCCGGATTTAGATATTTTTTATCGTTCTTATAGCGGTCGTGCTCGCTGAATATGCATCCGCAGTATTTCTGCCGGTATAAGCCCAGCTCACGTGCCGCGTCATGTGAGCCGCGGAAACCTGGCCTGAAATCTGTGTAATGGAAAATCACGCCATTCTCAGCGGCTAACGCCTGCCCGGTTTTGATCAGCAGCTCGTGATCCTGATACGGGCTTATCAGCAGGGTCGTTGTGAAGGCCGAAATGCCGGCTCTGGCTGCTGTTCTGGCGGTGGCTTCGAGACGAAGGCGATAGCAGATGGCGCACCGCTGCGGGCCAAAGTCGCCGTTGAGAGACTTTAAAAATCTCTCAAGCCCATAAGTGGTTTCACCGTAGATCACCTTGAGTTTAAAGTGGTTTGCCGCGGTTTTAAAAGATTCGAGCCGCTGCTGGTATTCGATGAAGGGATGAATGTTCGGGTTTTCCCAGAACAGGGCGGTTTTGTCTGCTCCTGCCACGCGTTCAAGCAGTGGGTAAGAGCCGGTCAAGCAGGGACCGCAACAGGTATGCAGTAAAATATCCAATTCATTCCCCCTGTTCAGCTGTCAGCAGACGGCCGGAAAGAGTCCAGTTGCGGGCCTGTTCTATTCTTACACGCACATAACTGCCTATCAGAGATGTGTCTCCCGGAAAATTGACCGATCTGCCACTTCGGGTTTTGCCCACGAGATCATCATGGCGGGCTGCTGCAGACTCGACCAGGACATCGTAGTCGTGGCCGATAAGATTACGACTCTCTTCAAGACTGATGCGATTCTGCACTTCGATGAGTCTTGCCAGCCGGTCTTTTTTTTCTTCTTCGCTCAGCTGATCTGTCATTGTAGCAGCTTCGGTTCCTGGTCGGGGCGAATAATAATACATAAAAGCCGATTCATAGCGAACTTTTTTGACCAGTTCAAGAGTATCGTTGAAGTCGTTTTCGCTTTCCCCCGGGAAACCGCAGATTATATCAGTGCTCAGGCACGCATTACTGATATGTTCCCGCACTGAATCAACCAGGGCCAGATATTTTTCGCGGCTGTAGCCTCTTTTCATCAACTCAAGAACGTGGTTTGAGCCAGACTGTACCGGTAAATGATACTGTTCGCAGACCTTGCCAAGCTTAGCAATCCGCTTAATTGCAGCGAGTGAAAAATCACGCGGATGCGATGTCATGAAGCGCACCCATCTGATTCCGTCGATTTCTTCTATCATCTCGAGCAGCTGAGTGAAGCCTTCTTCGAGACCCGTGTCGCGCCCATAAGCGTTGACATTCTGGCCGAGCAGGGTGATCTCTGTGACGCCTAGGCCGGCAAGATCTCTGATGTAAGATTTGAGTTCCGGCAGCGACCGGCTGACCTCAGGGCCACGAACGTAAGGCACTATACAATATGAGCAGAAATTGGTGCAGCCTCTGATTATGTTAACCATCGCCGAAAATGGCCGGTTCAAAATGATGCCATCGGCAGAGTCGCCATCAAATGCGCCGCGCCCGATAAAACTGCCAAGGGTGCGGCCATTGGCGGCTCTTTGCAACAATAACGGCAGTTCTTCGATGTCGTTCGGCCCGAAGACCAGATCGACAAGTGGAAGCGCTTCGAGCATCTCTGCCTGCATGTTCTGGGCCATGCAGCCGGCAACTCCTATAATCAGATTTGCGTTGCGCTTCTTGTGATTGACCAATGACTGAATTCTGCCGATAAGACGTTGCTCGGCATGCTGGCGCACGCAGCAGGTATTGAACAGAATGAGATCTGCCTCGTCTTCGGTTTCAGTTTCGGCATAGCCGATTTTTGTCAGCAGGCCTTTAAGGCGCTGTGAATCAGCCTGGTTCATCTGGCAACCAAAAGTGGTAAGCATAAATTTAGGGTGTGATTTTGTCATAACAATGCCATTTTATCACAACCCCGCCACGATGCATATACTACTACGCCAATCAGTAGAGCTTTTTCAGTTGTGCGCCCGGGAAATAGTGCAGCAGAATTTTATCGAAACTGTATCCGGCATTGGCCATGCTTTGCGCACCGGTCTGACACATGCCGACGCCATGGCCCCAGCCGGCGCCGACAAAGTTCGCGCCGTTAACATGGCCTTCTTTATCGCGCTTCCATTCTACGACGAAGTTTGAACTGCGCAGCATGCCAAAAAGCTTTCTTATTGCCAGTTCGCGTAAAACTGTCTTTTCTCCTGTGTGACCGCTTACTTTTATACTGATTATACGGCCGCTGACTTCTCTGACAAATTCGCCAATGCTGCGAATACTGCCAACTCCGGCAGCTTCTTCGACTTTTTTCCAGTCAGATTCGTCAAGGGTTTTCTGCCATCTGAATTTGTCGGCGCCTTCGATGCCTTTCATCGAGCACCAGGCTTCACCAGGATTTCGAATGAATTCTTCTGCCTGCTTATGGTCGGTTAAGTCCATTTTTACTGGTGTTTTCAGATCACTGACGCCCTGAAGGTGCTTGTCGGGATTCGAGACCCATATCTGATGATTGGCCGAACTGTGCCCACCGCAGTTGGCCGAATATACGGCGTCGAGAATGCCGCCCTCATGGTTTTCGAGAATCAGGCCGCGTGTGTTTTTTATGCTCGCGGCAATCATTTTGTCAACCGACTGCAGGCCTTTGTATACCTGGCAGTGTTGCTCGGAACAGAAATCAAATCCTTCGTTGAAATGCCGTGTGCCGCGTTTCGACAACATTTCGCCGCGTGCCGCGACAGCCTGTGCCTGCAGTGCCGAATCTGGCGCTTTTGCAGATATTTCTGAAGGTACGATTCCGACCAGTAATTTTTCGAGATCGGTCTGTTCTACACAATCAAGCGAGTTTTCGAATCCCCAGCCGATGAACAGCTTGCCTGAAAAATTGCGGTCGGCAAAGCCATGCCAGCTGAAACCTCTGGCGAATTCAGCTTTCTTAAGGGTTGTTGTCTCGGTTGGAACAAGCTCAATCAAGTTTTTGCCGGCATAGATCAGCTTTTTTCCCTGATAAATTGCCAGACTTCCCTGCGCTGGTTTGATGTTTTCGAAAAATACCCAGCTCGAGATGCCTTCGGCAGCCAGTTTATCCTGCTGCTTCTTGGCTTTTTCCTCATCATCGAATAGTCCGACGCCTACAAAAATGATGCGGTTATCCGGGTAGCCTGCTTCGGGCTCCCTTCCGGCGGTAAAACGGTGTGTTTTGAACTGTTTAAGACGGTTTTCGACTTCAACGAGCAGGTCTGGCTTGTTTAAGGGCGCTGAGCCTGCCATAAGGTGATATTTGCGCACGGACGGAGCTGTCATACGACCTTCCAGACGATAGGTTTCTCCTGCTGAAAGCCGCCCATGGTCCTTGCCGCTCAGCCACTGCCCTCCTTTGGGCATTACTATTTCAATTGCCTTTTCGTATTGTGCTACTCTGATTCGCACTGTTGGCGGTGCTGCTGCGCAGGTCGGAGCTTGCAGGGTCAGAAGCGCAATCAGTAACAGTGCAGTTGAACATATAAATTTATTCATGATCGGTTTCTCCCAGCGCTTTGTAGAGAATGCCGCGGGACTCTTTCAGTTTCTGCCGTGCCATGTCTGCCGGCAGTTCCCTGCGAGCCATCACGATCGCAAGCTTTACGTCTCCCTCAGCCTCCTGCAGTTTCGCTTCTGCAATATAGTTGGGCACTCTCGCCCCTTCCATTACTATTCTGATGGCGCGCTTCTGCAGCTTTTTATTAGTCGCCATGAGGTCTACCATAAGATTCTCGAAGACTTTGCCCATTCTGATCATGCTGATGCTCGAAATCATATTTAGCACCATCTTACATGCAGTGCCGCTTTTCAGGCGGGTCGAACCGGTGATTACCTCAGGCCCGACCGCCGGATTTATCAATACATCGACTTTGGGAAGTTTGCCATAGGGGTTGCAGGTAAGCAGAACAGTGGTCGCCCCGATTGATCCTGCATAGTCCAGAGCGCCGCAGACATAGGGTGTCGTTCCAGAGGCAGTGATGCCGATCACAACGTCATTTTTGCACAGCCTGATTGCTTCAAGATCCTGGCGGCCTGCATCGACATTGTCTTCGGCACCCTCTACCGCGTTGGTTACCGCTTTTTCTCCGCCGGCGATAAGGGCCATGACCATCTCCGGACTGACGCCGAAAGTCGGCGGACATTCAGAAGCGTCGAGAACACCGAGTCGCCCGGATGTTCCGGCGCCTGTGTAAATCAGCCTTCCTCCCTTTCTGAATCCTGCCAGAACCAGTTCTACGGTCTGCGCTATATTTTCAGAACAGGCTTCAACTGCTCTGGACACCGATCTGTCTTCTTCGATAAAAATCTTGACTGCTTCGCGGGTAGATACGCGGTCTATATACATGGTTCGCGGATTTCGGGTTTCGGTCAGCGCCTGTCGTTCGGAATCATGGTTGGTCATCTGCTGCCTCCTGACTTGAATGCGATATGGCAGGTTCTTTCAATAGCCAACCTGCCGCGGTGAACACGGTGCATTATGAATTCTGACTGGCCGTTCTCTGAATTAAACAAGAAATTATTCATTATTGGACTTTCTCTATTGCACAGTTACAAGCTTTGGTTTAGAATAGCCTGAGATTTTGTACCATAAAGCCCCTGTTCCTGTCATAAAAATCAGCATAATTTTATCCCTGCCGGGAAATCTTATAACATCCAGCGAGATAACAAATGGAAAAAACATTGGAGAAACTGACCGAATCGATCAAGGCTGACCCGCAGAACCCCGAGAATTACAAGGAGCTAGGTAACTTTTATTTTCGCAATAACGAGTTTGAACAGGCTATTGAACAGTATCTGATTGCTCTAAAAATCGAACCAGGCTTTTACAAAGCGCTTTACAATCTGGGCAATACCTACTACAAGATGGAGCAGTTCGAGAAGGCTGTGCATTACTGGCATGAGGCCATCAAGGTAAAGCCAGACTTCGATCACGCTTACTTCAATCTTGGTTACCATTACTACCAGAAAGAATTCATGCGCGAAGCGATCAGGGCTCTGAGCGAAGCCGCCAGAATTAACCCTGATGCAGCCGATACCCATCATTATCTTGGTCTGTCTTACCAGGCAACCAACCAGTTGCAGGATGCTATTGCCGAATTCAAAAAGGCAATCGAGCTAAAGCCCAGAGAGCCTGATTACCATTATAATCTCGCCAATGCCAGCTATGACAGCGGCGATTTTGCCGTGGCAGCAGATGAGTGGGCGATTACTCTCGGTCTGCGCGAGAATGATTCAAAAGCGCGCAACAATTACTGTGACGCTCTTCTTCAGCTCGGCAGATATGATGAAGGACTTTGCGAAATCGAAAAGGTGTTGTCTTCAGAGCCCGATTATCCGCCGGCATTATGCACCAAAGGCGAATTGCTCGAAAAAGTTGGCCGGGTTGAAGAAGCAAAAGGCCTGTTTGCAAGGGTTCTTGAACTGACGCGTGACAAGGATGCCTGGCAGCCTTTGCACAAATATGTAATTGATCGCAAAGCCTCTTCTGAAAGCAGCACGGTTTCCTGATCGAAGTCGTAACCTGCTGATTTTGCACAGGTTTTTACTTAACAAAAAACCGCCGTATTCTCTCTGGAATACGGCGGTTCTGTTTTTTTATGCTGCTTTTTTGCCGGGTTTTTGTTTCTGAACCTTGAATCCGGCAGGATTCACCAGATAGTCGTAAAGTATTTCTTCGGCGCGATAGCTGCCGCTGTCCTGTCCATCGATCAGGACGCTGCCGTTAGTGAAAATTTCGATGAGCATGCGTTCTCCTTTCGCCTTCTATATATAATTATTATCTGCCCTTGATTCGCTATTACTGATCTGCCTGACTCTCCTCCTGATCGTAGTTTTGTCCTTCCTGCTGCATACGTAGAACCTCGAGTCTGGCGCTTAACTGTCGTCTTACCAGTTCGTTCTGGCCAGGTTCTTCGAGTCGTTGTAAAATCGCATTTTCAGCTTCTTTTGAACGTCCGCTAAGATTCAGACTGTCTATCCACAGCAGAAAAGCCCTCAGCAGTTCAGGCTTTTCCGCCAGTAGCGATTCAAGTATCTTTGCGGATATTTCAGGATTATTGGCCAGATGCAGTTCTGCCAGCTTAATGTGCAGATTGTAATCTTCCGGGCGCTGATTTCTCGCGCTTTCGAGCAGATTGGCTGCAATGCCGACAGCATCATTGATAATGAACTCATCGACGCTTTCCAGCAGCAGATCGGTAAGCTTCTCGTCGAAATTTATACGGGCCGCTTCAGGCGCAATAAGCTTAACCTGGGGCTGGTTGTCGAGAATTACTGCAACCCGCA
>CAZMWO010000058.1:0-7085 GCA_964569565.1 uncultured bacterium
GCCTGAATTAGAAGTCTTCGATAAGGGCATGGTCGATATAGCATTGAAAGTGGACCGCAAGGGCCTTCTAGTACATCCCCTGCATTTTGACTTCGTTCTGGGCGTACAGATGACTGCAACCCTGAGAGATCTGGCCTTCATGGTTGGCAGCATCCCGCCGGGATCCACCTGGACTGCCTGTGGAATCGGCAGATACAACTATGATATAGCAGCAGGCGCCATCATCATGGGTGGTCACGTGAGAGTCGGATTTGAAGACAGCCTCTACCTGGAAAAAGGTGTCCTGGCAAAGAGCAACGGCGAGATGGTAGAAACTTCGCTGTCGTTGAAATCAGGCGATAAAGCCGCTCTGGTCGTAAGAGCCGGCGGCCTGATCGTTGCCAGCAGGAAGATCAGCGTCCCCTGAGCACTGCCTGGAACGATGCCGGCACTTTCTATTTCAACGTTCTGGCCGTTCAATCTCTTCCATGCTGCTTGAATTTGCCATGAGATGATGATAGGATTTCGACAGCAGGAGGGGATATGGCGGTTACTCATACAATAGAAGGCGATGTTGCCATTTTTGTGCTCGACGGCCAGAATAATCTTGAAGAGGCCGAAGAAGCTTTTCGGGCAGCGTTTGCGGGTGTCGAAGGCTCGGCAAAATATTCGGTGCTGATCGATGCGCGTACTTCTTTGCGGCATCGCGATCTTGGTGAGGTATCAGTTTTTGCTGAACTGCTAACTACTTTTCGCAGTCATATCGGGCACCGGGTGGCTCTGGTAATGGATGAAAGCAGGCCGAAGCCAATGGAACTCGAGAAAAGGCTGGCGGGTTTTTCGATTCGCGAGAAGATTGAATTTGCGCTTTTTTACGATCTTGCTTCGGCCCGAGACTGGGTCGAAGAGCTGACCGGTATTTGACGCTGACAGTTGCTTAGCGTGGCCTGCTCTTAAAACAGCTGAAGGTCACTGACAGGATGAAAAGCGTTGCTGGCGTTTATTCTTGAAAATGGAGAGAAAAATGGCCGAAAACACCACTGCAGGGTCTGCTGGAGCCGTAGTATCACGACTGGTTGAGATCGATTCGACTAAATGTGTCGCCTGTGGGCTGTGCGTGTCGATCTGCCCGGCCAGATCGATCAGACAGGAAGGCAAAAAGCCGCCTGAATTCGCCAGAGATGGTCGATGTATTCGTTGCGGTCATTGTGTGTCGATCTGCCCAACCGGTGCTCTTGGCCATACTGAGATGCAGTCTGAAAATTTTAAAACGATCGAACCAGCCTGGACGCCTGAGCTGATCGAGACGTTTTTGCGCAGCAAAAGGTCGGTTCGCCATTTTACCGACAAGCCGGTTGCAAAAGAGACCCTGGAAAAGTTACTCGAAGTTGCGGCTCAGGCTCCCAGCGATGCGAATCAGCAGGACCGGTCATTCATGGTTCTTACCGACCGCTCTCTGATCGATGGCTATGAAGCGGCAGTGGTTGAGCATTACAGAGAGCATCAGAACAAACTGCTGGCCAGCGGTGTCGACCCGATGTTCTGGGAACTGCTTTACATCAGGCCATTGCTGGCCAGGTTCGATGCCGGTGAGCATCCGATTTTTCGGGGTGCTCCGGCAGTTGTCTGCGCCTATGCCAGAAAAGACAACAATTTTGGCTGGTACAACTGCGCGATTGCCATGGATTACCTGATGCTGATGGCACATTCGATGGGTCTTGAGAGTTGTGTAATCGGTTTTGCAGTTAACCCGGCCGCGATCGGGCACAAGTTTCTCGGGTTGAGCGCCGAACATCAGCTGCATTCAGTGGTAGCACTCGGCTACCCGAAATACAGGTTCAGGCGAACTGTGCAGAGGCGACCGGCCGCAGTAATCTGGCGATCGTAGGCAGCTGCATTATCTGAAGCGCGACAGAGGTTGTCTCGAAACCGGGTTTAATCTGGCCGGGGGTTCTCATGTGCCTGAGTATTCATGCGTTGCGGCAGTTTTGCAGAAACTGGTGAGGAGAGCGGTGCAATTGGCGAGAACTGCCAAAAATACAGGTTTTCTGTTTATCGCATTGGCTTTTGTTGTCGTTGCCCTCGCAGTATCTGCTCAGGATAAGTATGATGTGATAGTTGTCGGCGGCGATCCCGAAGGCGTTGCGGCGTCAATTGCCGCTGCCCGTGCCGGAGCGCATACTCTGCTTGTCGATACGCGACCGGTTCTGGGCGGTCTGATGACACGCGGCTGGTTGAACACTATCGACATGAACCTCGATCTCCAGCGCCGACCGCTCAATGGCGGAATTTTTGCCGAAATTTATCGTGAGCTCGATGACAATTCATTCGATGTCAGCCTGATGTCTCAACTGTTCGACCGACTGGTAGCGCGTGAACAGAAGCTTACGGTAATCAGAAACGCACTGACCGTGCTGCCGGTAATCGGAACGCAGACAATGCCTCTTTACCGGCCCGGACAGACTTTGCATGCTGATGATCGTGAGTTGCCCGACCACCTGCTGGCGCAGCAGTCCCCGTTTTACGCCCTGGCCGGGTCTCCGTCAGCGCTCTCAGGAATAGAGATACATTTTGCCGACAGGCCTGCTGCAAGGATATCGGCAGGATTTTTTATCGATGCCACGCAGGACGCCGATCTGGCTGTCGCGGCCGGCGCCGGCTTTAAGGTCTACGGCGAAGATGTCTGGGGAATTGTCAGCAATATGGCGACGACACTGGTTTTTCGCCTGAACAATATTTCAGATGCCGACTGGCAGAAAATGTGCCTGGCGCTTGGCGGGAACAGCGATCCAGGCGGGTTGCTCGGCGGCACCCGGCGCAGCATCTGGGGATTTGGCGATACGCTCAAAAAGTATACTGCTTCGACGCCGCGGGTTCGCATTCGCGGGCTTAATCTCGGGCGTCAGAACGATGGTAGCATTCTGGCCAATGCACTGCTGGTATTCGGCTGCGACGGTCTCGACCGGCAGTCGCGTCGAGAGGCCAGACAGCTGGCTGAAGCTGAGTTGCCTCTTTTGCTGTCTTTTCTGCAAAAGAATATAACAGGCATGGACTCGGCCAATATAGCCGGTACAGCGCCTGAGCTTTATGTTCGCACCTCACGACAGATTGTTGCGCAATACACACTCAGTGCCGACGATGTGCTGGAAAACCGTGATTTTGTCGATCGTGCCGGCTTCGGCTCATACCCGCTCGACATTCAGGCGCAGGTGCCGGAACATCACGGGGATGTCACCGGCAAGCCCGAGCAGTATGCGGTGCCGCTGCGCAGTTTGATTCCGGTCGGCTTCAGCAATCTGATGGTAGTCGGTCGCAGCGCAGGTTTTGACTCTCTGGCCCAGAGCAGCGCGCGCACGATTCCGGTCGGCATGGCCGTCGGACAGGCGGCCGGAGTTGCCGCTGCAATAAGTTTGCAGAGAGGCGTTACTATCGACCGCATGGCCTCTGATTCTGCTTCCGTGCATGAAATGCATAAGCAGCTTGCACAGCAGAGTGTCAATATTGGTGCTAATCCGGCCTCTCCGCCGGCAATAATCGAGCACTGGGCTTATTCAGGACTCAAGTTCATGCGTAGTCGCGGCCAGATTTCCGGCGGTTATAGCAATGAATACTATCTCGATCAGCCAATTTCAGGAAAAGCGTTTGCGAACCGTCTGGCTAATCTTGTATCAGACCTGCATCTGCCGGACCGCAGATGGCTATACGATTTCTGCGCCGGGCAGGGCGGCCTGAATCTCGGCATGGCCTGCAAAATTCTTGTGTGTATCGAAAGCATGACCGGAAATGACAGGAGCGGGAGCCAGAAGATACTGGAGCTGCCGCCTGATGAAGTATCTGATAAATTCAGGCAGCTCGGCCTGCTTTCGGCTCCCTGGCCGGTTTCGCAGACGAAATGGAACAGCCCGCTCAGCCGCGGGGCCGCCTATATGCTTTTATTACGCTGGTCGGCTGGTCGTTCAGGCGTCAGTGTGCCGGCGCAATGATGATGCGGTTTCTTCCCTGTTCTTTGGCGGTATAGAGGGCTTCGTCGGCTTTTTTCAGCAAGGTTTCGCCATCGTCGGCATGGGTCGGGAAACAGGCGATGCCGCCGCTGATGGTTATTTTAACAACCTGATCATTAGCTTTCAGCGCCAGGCTTTCGACCTGTTTGCGAATGCGCTGGGCGACTATTTCGGCGCCGGGGGCTTCGGTATGGGGCAGAACTACGACCAGTTCTTCGCCTCCGAAGCGCGCCGGCATATCGACACCGACCCTGATGTTCTGTATGAGAATCGCTGAGACTTCTTTCAGAACGACGTTGCCGAAGGGGTGCCCATAGGTGTCGTTAACGTTTTTGAAATGGTCGAGATCGAACAGGAGAAGACTGAAAGGCATCTTATAGCGCCGACAGCGCATGCATTCTTCCGCCAGTCGATCCTTGAAATGTCTGAAGGCATACAGGCCGGTCAATTCATCTTTGATCGACATCTGGTAGAATTCCTGGCGCTGGAACGCAAGCGAAATCATGTTGGCGGCTACCGAAAGCGTGTCGAGACTGTTCGGGCGGATCGTTTTTTTCGGTGTCAGCATCGAGAAGTTGATGACGCCGATCACGCTGTCTTTGGCGACAAGAGGAACGCAGGCGAAAGAATAGATTTTTTTGACCTTGATGCCGGAATCGGTAAATGGCAGAAAGCGGCGGTCTTCGCTGCCGAGCGGCGCAAAAATCGGTTTGCCTGATGCGAGAACCAGGCCGGCGATGCCCTTTCCCATGTTTAGACGGGCCAGGCGGCAGTTTTGCTTTTCGCCAAGCACCGCTATAGTCTGCAGATTATCGGTTTTCGCATCGTACTTCATGACTGAGGCACGGTCGATTTTAAGCAGATTCATGACGTTCTCGAGAATCTTGCGCAGCAGGGTGTCGAGGTCGTAACCGTGGTTAAGGCTCAGGCTCATGGCGTAGAGAATTTCGAGTTCACGTTTCTGCCGGGTCATGCTCTGAGTGGCTTCTTTGTGTTCGCTGACGTAACGGCAGAATTCTACGGCATTGTCGAGTTGTGAACAGGCACTTTTGAGCGATTTAACATCTTTTTCGCCGAAGCTTTTGGATCTGTTGGCGAGCAGGAAAGCACCTTCAATATCGTCTCTGAGAATCATCGGAACGATGATGTAGTTTTTAATTTCGCTCCTGTTGTCGGCAGGGTTGTCATAATTTTGAATAACCCCGCCCATTGGTTCGCGGAGGAACTCATTCAGCAGTTTTCGGGTGTATTCTTTGACATTTTCGGGGTGATCGTTGACACAGGAGGCAAAAACGAAGCCACCGTCGGCCTTATTGGGCGTGATATTCTGCCCGCGCAGGAATGCTCCGATTTCGCAGTTGAAGAAAGATACCAATATTTTAAGCGACTTGTAAATCAGCTTGTCGAGCACGCGATAGCGGTCGGTAATGCGGTCAAGTTTGTGTACAAGGAGCAGTTCCCGGTATTTCTCCTTGAGAAAGTTCAGCTTCTCTTTCCCTTTCAGCCTGGACAGTTCGCTGGGCATCGGATATCCTCTCCCTTTAGTGAGCCGTGATGAAGTTAGTGAATCGTGGCGAATTATTACTCAGTATATGGACTCTTCACCAATAATTCAACTTTTGTGAGACGCTTTCGCTTTCTTTCGCAGCCACAGATGGCGCCAGAGACCATTCTGCTGATATTGTGCGGCATTGCATTCTTTACATATAGGCATTCTGCTGTATTCAAGGTTTTCCAGAGCTGATCGCGCCCTTTGCATAGCATCGCCCTGCCATATCTCCTGCAGAGTGGCGTTTTCAAGACTGCCGGTTACATGTTTCATGTCGTAATCAAGACAACAGAGCGAGACGCGGCCATCCCAGGCAATAGCCGCCTCACGGTAAGGATGCGAGCAGGGAAAATCGAATGGAATGAAATCGGTATTGGCAGCATCTTCCATGCTTCCGAGCCAGGTGTTGAATTTGACTACCTTGACCTGGTCTGCAACCGGTTTCCAGAATTCGACAAAACGGTCGATTTCGTGTTCGTTCTGGGGCATGCGGATTATCGAAACCCGGAGTCTGGTCGGGTAATTGCCGGCGTTGCGCATTTCTATGAATTTGAGCACGTTAGCCTTGACCTGTTCATGGTTGACATGCTTTCTGATCGACTCCGCGGTTTCAGCAGTGAAGCCATCGATGTCGATATTTAGCTTGTCTACGCGTGCCTGCAAAATTGCATCGCTCTGTTTCTCGCCAAGCAGGCCACCGTTGCTGCTCAGATAAATCATCACGCGCGGCAGTTTCTGGCGTGTGAGCTTGATCAGTTCGCAGAATTGTGGGTGCACAAGCGCTTCACCAAAGAGAAACGGCTGAAATTTGCTGACAACTGCCTGATGCAGAGAAATTTCGTTGAGAATTTTTTCGTAGAGCTCTGCTTTCATAATGCCTTTCGGCCTTGTCATATACTGCCTGGGACACATGATGCAGGCTGCGTTGCACCTGTTGGTCAGTTCGACAGAAATCAAGGTCGGAAAGCTGCAATACCTGCTTTTCAGGCGGTTTCTGATAAGTGCGGCCATGGCCGGGAAAAGCGAAAAGATCGATTTGTAGAATCTGGCTCTTAACTCACGCATTTTGCTCTCAACTGGAACTATCATGAGGTGGATCATCAAATATACTGATGAACCATGTACCTGTGAAATCGCAGACTAGCAGACAGAGGCTGTCTTGTCAATTTATCAGATATTCGGGAGGTTAAGGGGCGCTGTCCCAGAGAGTTTTGTCGGTATCGCCCGTTGCCATATACCTGCGGGCTTCTTCTTCTGAGGCGAAGCTTTTTATCACATCATAGACAAAGAAATGACGTTCGCCGTCGATTGTAAGCTCGATAACCGGGCGCTGCACCATTTCTTTGTCGGGTGGATCGACATCGAGAAGGCACCAGCGCGGTTCAGAATTCTTTTTGCATAGCTCGCAGTTTTCCGGGCCGCGTTTACAGTGCGGAACCGACAGTTTTTTGATTACGAATTTCACCCTGACATTCTCCTTTTGTTCGGGAACTGGCGACAATTCTGATGCTTCAGAAGCGTTGTCCATACTTTCTGCACTACAACATGCCGGGGCA
>CAZMWO010000058.1:7095-12161 GCA_964569565.1 uncultured bacterium
AGAAGCCGTAAGAGTGGAGACTGCTGCAAACAGTGCGAGAGCTGATGTTATATATAATCTTCTCACTTTGATTGTACCTCCTGTTACGTTGATTCTAGCATGTTTTTTGACTAAATGACGGGTTTGGAATAGAATCGGTAGACAGCTGTAAAGAGATGGGAGCTGGGAGGAAAAAGATGTCAGAAATTCGCTATAATTCGATTACTGGCGACTGGGTGATTATTGCGGTCGAACGGTCAAAACGCCCGATGAATTTTAAAGATGCGACTGCTGCGGCAAATATTCCGGTTTATGTCGAGACATGCCCTTTCTGCGCCGGAAACGAAAGTGTTTCACCCGATGAGGAATTTCGCATCGCTGACGATCGTGATGGCTGGCGCATTCGCACAGTGCGTAACAAATTTTCTGCGCTGTCCTTCAAGGGAGAGCCGATCGCGTTGAACCATGGGCAGAGAACCATCAACGGGGTGGGGCGGCATGAGGTAATTATCGAGTCGCCGAAGCACAACCGTTTTATGGCGTTTCACAGCCAGCAGGAAATTGCCGACCTGTTTTCGGTTTATCTCAACCGGTTCAATGCATTTTATGAAGACCCGCGGGTGAAACACGTGATTCTTTACAAGAACCACGGCCCTGAGGCCGGCACTTCTCTCGAACATCCGCATTCGCAGGTGGTCGGCACGCCGGTAGTTCCCGGGCAGGTCGTGCAGCGTATCGAACTGGCTGAGCGGTCGTATCGCGAAAGCGGGCGGTGCCTGTTCTGCCGCACTCTCGAGGAAGAAGTTGCCGGGCAGAAGCGCCTGGTCGCCGAAACCGAGCATTTTATCGCGTTTATTCCATTTGCTTCGCTGTCGCCCTATCATGTCTGGATTTTTCCGAAAGTGCACTCGGCCTGCTTCTCGACCATCAGTGCGGCTGCGATAAGCGATCTGGGCACTTTGCTGGTGAAGGTGCTGGGTAAGCTCTATACAGCACTCAAAAACCCGTCTTTCAATTTTGTCATCAGGTCGCTTTCGCCGCAGGAAGCGGAATTGCCTTACTTTCACTGGTACCTTGCCATTGTGCCGAGAATTTCGAAGGCAGCGGGTTTCGAGCTTGGCACCGGTATGTATATCAACAGTTCGGTACCGGAAGACAGCGCCGAAAACCTGCGTAATGCGGCGACGCCAGCGGTTTGATGGCCGTTTTGTATGATCTAAAATTGTTCAGGGGGATATGATGGAATGCCGCTAAGATAAGAAGCTGAATTTTGTGAATCGTGCGCGTAATCGTAATCGTGCTCGTAATCGATTTGCGCTGTTGATTTTTCGATTACGATTACCACTTCGTTGATTACGAGCACCGCTTCGCTGAGCACGAGTAAAACATCTGAGTTTAGACCTGTCGTTAACTTAGTGCCATTCGGGATATGATGGCTTCTGAAACAGGGGGTGCAAATGTGGCAGAAAAGATAAGACTTTTGTCGGCCGCGCATGGCTTTGGCATTGCACAGAATGTCTGGCGAGAGGCGCTGGAAAGAGCAATGCCTGACCCGGTGGCGAAGATCAGGCATGCCGAACTCGGCGGTGACAGCTCGTGGCGTCTGCATGTCGCCGAAGTTGGCGACAAAGTTACCTGTCATGTGCATTTTGCCGGCCATGAAATTTATGAAATTGTCTCTGGCAGCGGAGTTATGCTGAGCTCTCCTGCCGAAAAGAAAGGTTCTGTCTGTCGCGTGGTTCGCTGCGATTCGCTGTCGGTCAAAGCAGGTGACGTTTTCAGCGTGCCGGAAGGCTTCGCGCATCAGCTGCTCAGAAGTGGTAACGAACCCTTGATAATCATATTCGCCTGTTCTGACAACCATCTTGGAGATGACCGCATGGTGCTGGCAGACCTGTTGCCAGAAGCCTCTGAACGCGGCTGGAAGAGAAGTGGCAACTGAAATGAATAAGGGCAAAACAAACAAAGGCAAGCTGAATCTACAATTTCTTAAGGCCTGTAAATGTCTCACGGAAAAGCCGGATCTCGCGAGGCTCAAAGAACTGGTGGAGCAAGGGGCAGACATCAACGCTCATGATACGATGGGTTTTGCTGCCCTGAAGTGGGCAACGCACATTTATGACCGTGATGTGATGAGGTTTTTCCTTGAGCATGGGGCAGATATCAACGAGGTCATTCATTATAAAGACAACACTGTCTCAACGGCCTGGTTAAACAAAGTCGGTAATTCACAGCTTGAAGACCTGCGGCTGATGCTGTCTTTTGGCGCCCGGCCGAACGATTGCGACTCCGCAGGCAACACCGCTCTGCTCAATTATTGTGCCGGCAACCCGGTTCGCGAAGGTGTCGCTCTGTTGCTTGAGCATGGCGCCTCGGCGAAGGCCGTTAACAAAGAACTGAATTCAGCCCTGCATCTTGTTGCCAGAGCGACAGTAGATCCAGAAACAGTGCAATTGCTTATTGAAGCAGGCTGCGACGTAAATCTGCGCAATGATATGGGCGACACGCCGTTGCATGTAAATGCAAGATTCCAACTGGCCGGCGATGAAAGAACGGCAATCTGTCTTCTCGAGCACGGCGCTGACCGTGATGCTCTCAATGGCGACGGTGATACTGCGCTACTTATGGCCGCGAGCTGCGATAAAGAGTTCGTGGTTAAGGCCCTGGTAGATCATGGCGCTGATAAAGAAATCAGGAATGCTGCAGGGCATACCGCGCTGGATATTGCCTTGAGCAAAGCTTTTCTCAAAACTGCCTGCCACATCGATCCGAATGCGCTGGTTGAATATTACAAAAGGGCTGACAAAGCCGGTATCGCCAAGATAAAAACGTCTATTCTCGAAAGTCTCAGGGCCGGAATGCATCATTATCGCTCGAACAAGGAAGGTTACGCGACTTTTTCGCGTCGCGGTGACGGGTATGTTTTTGAGGACTATATCGAGGGATCTTCGCCGCCTGTCGTTTCGACTTATAAAACCGATGCAGATGCCTTGCAGTTTCTTTACGAAATTAACAGGTCTTATGGCCAGTCAGACGAGACCGAATTGTCTGTATATCAGAAAATTTTAAGGTCTTTGCAGAGGTAATGCCATGGCAGTAAGCAGGAAAAAGCAGTCTAAATCAGTTGCGCCAGCTTCCTCGAAATGTGAATTCTGCAAAAAAATCGGCAGTTACTATGCGGTTGCTTATCATCACGATCAGGTGCCGCCGGTAGAATTCAAGAAGTTCAAGGTTTTATATGACGAGGGTTTTTACTTTTCGATAATTCGCTGCCCGAAGTGTACAACGATTTATATGCGCCACCGCTATATCGATAACGAGGCCGGGAACGGATCTGACGAAGATACTTATACAGAAATATCTGAAGAAAAGTTGAAAGAGCAGTTGCCCTTTTTCATGAATAAACTGAAAGAGTTCAAATGCAGATTCAATCAGCGGTTGAAAGTAAAAATCAGCAGTCTGGGCAAAGATGAGCGTGCTGCGCTCAATATCTTCATCAAATATCAGAAGCACTTTTTACAGTTCGACGAATTCGTGGCAAAAGCAGGCAAGCCCCTGCAGAAGGTGCTTGTGCCGGTTCTGACCGGTCTCACTGACAAAGGGGTTTTGAAGGCTTTTGGCAGCTACCCGAACGTCCAATATTCATTGCCGGACTGGGAATGAAAGCTTCTGCTTATTGATTGCCTGTAGTTTCGGGTAGCAGTTTGTTGAGGATTATGCCGATTATGGCGGCCAGCGCCATGCCTTCGACCTTGAAGCTGATCGAACCGATTTCGACGGGCACCGCGGCGCCGCCGAGGCCGAGCACGAGAATGACGGCTACTATGATCAGATTGCGTGACTGACTGAGATCGATGTGGTTTTCGATCAGGCTGCGTGCGCCGATAGCTGCGATCATGCCGAAGAGTATGATCGAAATGCCGCCGACAACTGCTGATGGAATGGTAGAAATTATACAGCCAAGCTTTGGAACTATGCCCATGAGGATGGCAAATAGCGCTGCTATTCTCATAACCAGCGGGTTATGTACTTTGGTCAGGGCGATGACGCCGGTGTTCTCAGAATAGGTCGTGTTGGGCGGGCCGCCGAAAAGTGACGAAAGGGCGGTGGCGATGCCGTCGCCGATCAGAGTGCGGTGCAGGCCAGGTTCTTCGATAAAGCGCTTCTTTACCGTTTCGCTTATGGCAAGCACGTCTCCGATGTGTTCGACCATTGTCGCAATGGCAACTGGTGCAACCAGCATGATGATCTGCGGGTCGAATTTTGCCATGATGAAGCCCGGGCAGGCCATCCAACCGCTGCTGATTATATGGCTGAAATCAACTTTGCCCATGAGAATCGCCGCGAGGTAACCGCCAATAAGGCCACAGAGAACCGGCAGTACCTTGAGAAAGCCGCGTGCGAAAATGCTGACGCAGGTCACGATAGTGAAGCTTATTACGGCAAGCAGCCAGCCGGTGCTGGCCATGCTGATTGCGACAGGTGCCAGTTTAAGCCCGATAACCATGATGATCGGGCCGGTTACGACCGGCGGAAAGAAAGACACGACTTTCTGATAACCGTAGGCATAGACCAGGGCCGCGAGAACCAGATAAGTTAAACCGGCGACGAAACAGCCGCCGAGAGCATAAGGCATCATTTCGGGTTTGAAGGCCTCGCTGCCGAAAGCGCCGGTTACAGCCGCCAGCGGTGCGATAAAGGCGAAGGATGAGCCGAGAAAAACCGGCACTCGACCGCCAGTGATCAGGTGAAAGACAAGGGTACCGACGCCGGCCATGAACAGCGCGACTGAAACGTCGAGACCCGTGATCAGCGGTACCAGCACTGTTGCGCCGAACATGGTGAACGCGTGCTGCAGGCCAAGTATGAGCGCTTTGCCAAGCGGCAGCTTGTCTCCTTCTGCAATGATGCCGTCGTCGACAATCTGATTTTCCTGATTCATACTGGCCTCCCGCATACAACTGTATAAATTGCGGCAATTATAAACGACTTCATCTCTCACTGCAATTTTTTGTTAAGACTTGCAGCAATTCTCGGTCAAAGTCAAGCGTCATTCTGCGCGAGCCTCTCGTCGCCCTGCGAAGCTT
>CAZMWO010000059.1:0-12128 GCA_964569565.1 uncultured bacterium
GGGGTGGTGGCAGTCCTGGTGGCACAGTTGATGATGAAACGGGAATTTTACATCGCCATTCTACAGGATGAGTTTTCGCTTTTCGATTCGGTGTGGATCATTCCGCGAATGCTTATCGGCGGACATTTTATTGCTGCCGCGCTGTTCGCTGTTTTTCCGGCATTCCTGCTTCTGCCCGAATCTCAGAAACCAAAGCGCCACGAACTTTTCGGAATCTGGTTTTTCTGCTGGTTTTTCATGGCCTTTGTGCTGATTTTTCAGAGCCGTATCGCTTTTGGTACAAGAATGGCGTTGATGGGCGCGACTTTTTTGATGTCGGTGATTACATCATTTTTCATGCCGCTTGGCCGGTTCGTAATTTTCAAGTTCACCTCGCTGCTGGGATATGGCGATCTTGCTTCGGTAAATCGCCAGGATCTCAGAGGTTCTGGGGCAATCAGCTTTACCGATGCAAAAATCCTCGAAACAAAAGCCTGGAAGCTGGTCGAGAAAGATGAATACGAAGAGGCCATTCTCGCTTCCCGTAAGGTTCTTGGCAGTTACGACCGCCAGACTTTTCCGCTGCTGTGGAAAGCCTATATCTTTGCCCTCATTGCCAGCGAAGACTACGTCGAGGCTCAGCAACAGCTTGGAGAATTTCTCGAGGTATTCAAAAAGCACAATGCTTTTGAGTCGGGGCAGTTGTATGAAGCTTATCTCAAAGTTCGCAAAGGCGATTTCGGCGGGGCTCTTAAGCTGATCAGGGGCTTGCCGGAACATCGGGTCAAGAGTTTTACGCATGACGAGAACGCTCTTTCTATATTGATTCTAGGCCGCTGTGCGCTATCATGCGGTGAAAATGTGCAGGCACACATTGAACTGGTAAAGGCGTTTAATACTGCAAAAATGCCGCTGATCAAAGCCGAAGCCATGGCCGACATAGCTGAGCTCGACTTTAAACTCAAATCAAAAGATGCTCTGGCTAAACTGAAAGAGAAAATTTCCTCACTTTCCGGCGGGCTGATGGTGGCTTCTTACAAAAATGTCATTCTCTCGATAATGGCTCAGTCAGAGAACAAGGGCAGCGAAGCGCTGAGTCTGGCCGAAAAAGCCTGCAGCGGCAAGCTCAGAAACAGTCGGGCGTTTGCCTGGTATGGCCACCTGCTTTGTCTGGGCGGTGATTTTTCCAGGGCTGAGGAATTACTCTCCAGAATGGCGCCAGACAGCCATGATGCCAGCAGGTTGATGTCTGAGGTAACTTCTTCCTCTTGAATTTGTCGGTAATTCGTGCAAGAATTGATATGAAGCCTGTCGATTCGCTAAAACTTTAATCATTCTCTGCGGCAGCTTGTGAAGCTGATTTAACTGTAGTGGTGGCACGATGGCCGATCTGATCTCTGATCAACCCAGAACCCTGAAGGATCGCCTGCCTGATATCCTCGGATTTCTTGGCAGTGTTGCGGTTATTGCCGTTGCTTACATGGTATTTACCGATAAGCTGCCGAAGAACCTCGGGGCCGTTTTTTCGTATTTCTATATTCTTGCGATTGTCGGGGTTCTTGGTGTTCTCGGCGAGAAAGCTTCGACAACTTTGCTTTCTTTTTTTCTGCCGCTTATTCTGGCCGCCGCCACACTTGCATTCAAATTCAAGCCACAGCAGTACCCGATTGAAGACTGGTGGGAAGTATATTCAGTTCTGGTGCTGTTTTCAGCGGGTTTTGTCGTATTTCTTTTTTTCAGATATGAACAGGCAAAGCTTTCGGGTGGCGGTAGATCAGGCGGTGGCGGTGGTGGTGGCGGTCCGCTCAAAACCAGGGTAGATCCTACGTCAGCGGCTAAATATCGTGAAGATCAGGATAAAAAAAGCTCTTCCAAGGGTGATGGACTGGCAGACCTCGATAAAAAAGTCGGCCTCAAGCCAGATGACCCGAAGGCCCCGGAAGCAAAGGCGGCTGATCCTGGCGCCAAGCCAGCTGCACGTACGGACGAGACGGCTGAAGAGCGCATGGAAAGGGAAATGCGCGAAATCAAAGATGAATTCAGCAAACGTTCAATGAAGCTTGGCACGACGCTGATGCGCATCAAAAACCTTGCCAAAAGCCTCGATCGCGACCAGATATTCAACAATATCATCGAAATCATCACCAAGGGGCTCGATGCCACCAGAGTTCAGCTGCTGATCAACGATGACAAGGAAGGCAAACTCCGTATCGTTACCGCAGCCGGCATGAAGCCGAAAGATTACAAGGATCTGGAAATTCCTCATGAGGAAATCTGTATGATCACTCATCTTCTGCATCAGAAGGTGAACGAGGTCACTGGTGGCGCCGGGGCCCTCGGGGTAAAAGAATGCGAAATGGATCCCAAGACCAAGGGCCTGGTAGGTCAGGGCACTGTCAAATCAGTTCTTTGCGCGCCGATCTATGCAGAAGGCAAGATGTTCGCCGTAATAAATGTCGAACAGATGGCCAATCCTGATTATACCCGCGATGATCAGAATCTTCTGTCGACCTGCGCTGATATTGCAGGTCTCGTCATGAAAAATGCCAAACTCTATTCAGCCACCATGGCTGATCTTGTCTCGGCGCAGAAATTGAGCGAAGATCAGCTCAAGAAAAACGAAGAGCTCAAGGGCAGTCTTTCGCGCATCGTTTCTCCGAGTGTTGCCGAACTCATCATGTCTGACCCCTCCGGACTCAAACTTGGTGGCAGCAAATGCGAAGTCACCATGTTCTTTTCCGATATCCGTGGCTTTACCAAAATGTCTGAGGGCATGGATCCGACTGACATCGTTGAACAGCTGAATGTGTACTTTACGCGTATGACCGACATCCTCATGGAACTCGATGGCACGCTCGACAAATACGTTGGTGACGAACTGATGGCATTGTTCGGTGCGCCGGTGATGCGTGACGATGACCCCATACGTGCTGTGCTCACCGGGGTTCACATGCTCGATGCCCTGCGGGAACTCCAGGAAGTGTGGAAACAGGAAGGAAAGCCGGTAATCAGCATCGGCATCGGCATTAATACCGGAATAGTTACAGCGGGTTACATGGGCAGTGAAAAGCAGCTTTCCTATACGGTTATCGGTGACAACGTCAACCTTGCCGCCCGTGTTATGGCAGCTGCCAAGCCAATGGAGCTGTTTATAACCCGGTCGACTTACGAAAGAGTCGAGCCATATTTTGAAGTTACCCAGCGCGAATCGATAATGGTTAAGGGCAAATCGATGCCTATTGAAATATTTCAGGTAACCGGAGTCAAGTCAGATGTTGATTTCAGCGAATTGCTGGGCAAGAGCATAGTTCATATCGCGACGGCAGCTACATCGGAAAAGCAGGCAAAGCCACAGATCGCTGAGCCTGTGAAACCACCACCCGGTATGAAAGAAGAAGACATGAAGCAGAATATCAAGCTTGATGCTGTAAAGACCATAGAGTGTCAGAACTGCGGCAATGAAAACAACATGCAGGAAAAATTCTGTACAAAATGCGGTATGCCGATTTTTTGAGGTGTACAAAATTTTTCTTGCATCCGGAGTTTTTTAGTCTTAACATCAGATAAAATGTACATTATTTCGGGGGAACGAATCTTGAAGCACAGCAGACTTATTTTTCTTATAACTGCAGTTGTCCTGTTCCTGGGTGCCCGCGTAGATGCAGCCCTGTCTCTTGAGGCCCGCGCCGCAATCGAAGAAATGCGAGCCCGCGTTAACAACAGCCTTCAGACGGCTGATAATGAACCCGCTGAAGATAAATATGTACCCGGCCGCGAACTGCAGACCGTGCTGGCGAGGTACCGGTCCCGTGTCTATGGGTCTCCCGATTCCACCGACAGTGCTCTCGCACATTGGCGTGTCTCTGCCCCTGAGTCGAGACTGGTCTCTGCGGATTACCAGCCGGGGGCAATGCTTGAAAAGGCACTGGTCAACTATCGCACCCAGCGTACAGTCTTCAGCCTGGTCAAGGTCATGAAAGCGAAAGAAGCCTCTGCTGCTGACGATCATGCTGCAGACGACCATCCTTCTGACGGAGTCGCACATTCGGCAGATAAAAAGGCGCAACTGCCTTCAACAGAGCACTCTGCCGTTACCCCTGTGACGGTCAGCTCTTCTGAACTTCTTACACAGAGCAAAACAGCTCTTAACGAGAGCGTTGAAACTGCTCCACAATCGACTGTCGATTCTGCGAAATCTTCTGCTTCGACGACTGAAAAATCACTTGAATCTGTTTCTGAAAACGACACTGATGATGCCGAAGTTCAGAAGTATGAATTCAAAATGCCGCGCAATTACCGCATACTGGTGAAATAGGCGGGTTTCTGCAGCATATTTGCTAATGTCTGTTTGACAGCAGCAGTTCTTTCGATTAAGCTTATCTGCAATGAGCAATAACCATGCTGTACTGAGCTTTTTTCGCACCCGGTTTATTTTTATGCTGGCGTTGTATGCAATCGCGCTGGTTCCTTCTCTGCATGCCCGTGATCTATCGCTGGCAAACCAGATTTACAATCAGGGCATAGAACACTACGCAGACGGAAACTATCGAAGTGCGATGGATTATCTCGGGCAGATCGTTCAGATGATGCCTGAACACGATCAGGCAAGGTATTATCTCGCTTACAGCTGTTCCTTAACTGGTGAGCATGCCATGGCGCTTGAGCATGCCAGGATTCTTGCCAGCCGGTATCCCGGACATAAGCTCTATATCGATCTGATAGAAGAATTCAGCCAGCGTATGCTCAGCGGGCAACAAACTTCTGTCACCATTCACGAATATTCTTCTTCGCCATCAGAGCCTGAATACAAGGTCTACACGCCTCCCGTCAGCCGCCCGCGTGAAATGCGGCGCAGGAAATCAGCTGCCGGCCCGGCCTCCCTGATTGAACGGATCGCTCAGATGATCGAGGAAGAGCGCTATCCTCAGGCTTCTGAAGAGTTGACCAGGCTTATTGCTGCGGAGCCCGAAAACGCTGCCGCCAGATACTATCTTGGCGTGCTTCACTTCAATCAGGCTGAATTCGCCGCCGCCACAGATCACTTTGAAGCTTCTCTGAAAATCAGGCCCGATAACTTCGATGCCTTATTCTTTGCAGGGTCAAGCTGTCTCAACCGACAGATGCTCGCCCAGGCGGAAAAACATTTTGAACGTGCCCTGAAAATAAAGGAAGACGCCTTTGCCCGTATCAACCTTGCCGATATTTATATCAGAACCGGCCGCCCTGCTGAATCAGAGAAGATGTATCAGGCGGTGATCTCGGCAAATCCAGATTATACAGAAGCACGGGTAGGATTGGCGCTTGTCAGACTTGCGCGTGGGCTGATCGAAGAGTCTGCCGAAATCGTTAACAAGGTCTTGAGCGACAACCCCTCGAATGCCAGGGCCAGATATGCCAGATCTCTGATCCTCATGGAAAACCGCTTGTATGCAGAGGCGCTTGCCGAGGCGAAAGCGGCCTATGACGGCGCAACCGGCAATCCAGAATACCGGGTGAACTATGCTCTGGCAATGCTGCGCAATTTTCAGGTCGAACCGGCCATGCAGGAGGCTCGGCAGATTCTCGACGTCTGGCCTGAACTGATCGAAGCGCGACTGGTTCTTGCCGAAGGTCTGATAATGGCGGGCAACACAGCTGCTGCCGCCGAACATATTGAAGCCGCTGCAGCTTCGACTCAGGTGCCTCAGATCGATTATCTGCGCGCAACCATGGCAGCTGCTGCCGGCAACCATGACCAGGCGAAAACACACTGGAAAAAATACCTCGAAGGAGCTGCCGGCATGCCTTCAGCGCATCTGAGGTATGCTATTTACCTGGAGTCGGTCTCAGACAAGCCGGCAGCTCTCGTTGCCTATAAAAATATAGTCGAGAAGTTTCCAGACTCTTCTCTGGCTGTTGATGTTCAGGCCGATATCGACAGACTGTCGCAGGCAGAGACGCCGGCGGCGGTAACGCCCGGGCCTCCAATCCCGGGGCTGTGATGCGAGATTGCGCAGCCAGACACACTTTCTCAAAACTTATCATGGCAGTAACGATATTTTTTCTGCCTGCGATAATACAGACACCAGGCCAATTATTCGGGTGTGATAACACCCTTCTGGAGCTGCTCACCGGATCAAAAACACAGGACTCAGTTAATGAGAAACTGCTGGTAATATCAAGCAAAATGCAGGTAACCGCCGAACTGGCAAAGGCGTTTAACCATGCGGCCGCAGAAAAGATGCACCAGGAGTCCATGGAGAGCTGGCTCTATGTCGCTTCCCAGATTACTTCCAATCCGCCTGGTCGCGCAGCCGGAGATGCCGAGTTTAATCCTCTGCTGGTCAAGATTTCAAGAGATCTCGGTGCCGTCCGCCAGCAACTCACCGGCCGACAGATCGACGATGTGCATGACAGGCTTGAAATATGCGTCAGTCGCATGTCGTTGCTTGCTGCGATCATCAACGGAAACGTCAGCATGCGGAAATTCATCGGCTTTGAACTGCTTTTGCTAGGTCTCAGACCGCAACCGATGTTTTTTGCCGACAGTCGTGCGGCGATTGCTGCCGCCGATTTTAATGCGACAATCGATAAGCTTGAATTGCCGCAAACGCACGAGATTATTGAAAAGTCCGCTTTGCTCAAAACAGTTTTTGCAGATTTGCAAAATTCTGCTGCTGCTGACGTAAATACATTCAGCAAAAGGACTCTGACATCGTATCTCTCACTATATAATGAGTTTTCCGCCCTGAAGAAAATTCTGCTGGCAGGCAGGTATTTTGTCGCTCAGTAAAAATATTTTTCATTGCCGCATGTCAGAATATCTTGTTAAACTAGTATTAGGGTAGGAAATCCCTGCAAATACAAGATTAAGGTGAGGGCCAGCAGTGTTGCAGAAAAACTTACTGGTGGTGCTGTTGTTGCTTTGTCTGCCGGTTGTTTTGAGTGCCGGCAGTCCGGTCATGCTCGATACAAGGTTGCTTGTTCTGGCGCATCCATTGTTTGAACAGTTCGATTATGGCACCAACCGCTTTCGCAATACCCCGTCAGAGTATGTCGATGGCGGCCAGCGAGGCCTGGATGAGCTGGTTGCTGAAATTCAGAGTCTCGATAACTGGCTGTCACAGGCTCCTAAGATCCTCCGGGAAAGACTCAAAGATGTGCCACTGCCTGATCGAATGCTGATCGAGCGAAATTTTCTCAGCGAAAAGCGCCAGAAAGAAAAGCTTGCAGCCGACAAGAAAATGCGGGCATATATGGCGCGTATGATACCGGGCCAGCCTGGTGCTACTCCGGCGTCTTCGATATATCCGCAGATTAACCAGATTATGGCCGATGTCCGAGCCGTTGTCAAACTTGTAAGAGAGCGCCACAAGGCTGAACTGGTGATCGATGCCGCTGATTTTCTGCCGGTCATCGATTTCAGAGGTTTGCGCTCAGAGCTGTTATTAAAAAATCTGCATAGCAAAATCTGGCAAGGACAGAAGCCTGATGAAAAAATGCTTGAATGGCTGCGAGAAGCCAATGATTTCTGGGCTGGCGAGCTTGGCATGGATGCCCAGATATTTCCCGTCGGTGTTACCGATGCCAGGCTTGAAGCCATAAAATTGCTCGAGGAACGGACAAAGGGGCAGAATTAATGAAAACAGAAAGAATCTTTTTTATAGTGGCAACAGCTGTAATATGCCTGTTCATGCCTGTTCAGACACAGGCCCAGACCGAAGGTGGCTGGGCAACAGTCGACACCAGGATTCTCCTGATGATGCATCCTGACATGTCTGGCTTTGATTATGCGAATGGCCGCTTTTTTCGCGAGAAAAAGCTCGATAAAGACATTAACCAGGTGGTCGCAGAACTGAAAAAAGCGCACGAGAAGAGTGCCATGGAAAGCGCGCCACTGCGCGAAAAACAGAAGAAAATCCTGCAGGAGCGCTTTGCTCTCGTGCAGAAGAAAACCCGCGCCCTGCAGGTTCTTGCTCCCGGAGATATCGAGAGATTAGAACGTAGCAAGATTGAGTTGCAGAGCGCATACCGGGAGCTCGAACGGCAGCAGCCGAAAGACCGGACTGCCGAAAAGCTTTTCAACGCCAGAAAAGCCGACATTGCCCGGCGGCTTGCAGAAATTCAGGGTTATCTGACCGGCACCGGCAACGAAGAAGAGCGTCGTAAACTGGCAGAAACCCTGCAGCAGCAAATTGGCGAGCTTGACAAATCTCTGACAGAACTCGCCGCAGAAATCGGCAAAATTCAGGACAAGGCGGTTGCGTCGGTCTACCTGACCGGTGAAGAGACCGCTGCCCGTCTTGAAAAAATTAAAGCAGAAATTAATAAGCTGGTTCAGCAGGCTGCCAGTGACAGCAAAATCGCAGTAGTGATGGATTCGTCTTTCGCCATGCGGTCAAGAGCCCGCAAAGACAGATTATCAACTATTCCCGCGACAGAAGATGCGCCCGACATCGTTTCCGCTGCGCTCTTTCATTCTTTTGCCAACCTGACCATAGATCCTGAGCTTGCAAAGAATCTGACCGGTCCTGAAGGTTCACCGTTGCCGCCTGAGCATCTTACTGTAGGTCGCTCGCTGGGCATGCGCAGCAATCTCAAACAGTATCTTGATTTCCGCAATTACATGCCTGAGCGTGTGGCCGATTTTTCGGGTGGGCGCCCGTTTCTTGTCGGAGGTACCGACCTGACGCCCTGGGTGGCCCGACAGCTTTTTGAGCGCTACAAAGTGCCGGAATTCGTTAAAAATTCTTATATGCAGCTGCTCAGGGAGTATCTTGACGTCGAAAAAGACCCGGTTCAGCGACCTAGAGAATACTGATACCGTTCTGCTCATCTACTTGGAGGTAGCGTATGAAAGCAATTTTATGGAAAGCTTTTGCCGGCGTTCTTTTTGTTATGCTGATTGCAGTGGTTGCAACTGCAGAAGAAGAGATCGTAAGGCTGCACCCTTTTTATGAACAGAATGGCGACTGCTACCTGCTGATCGGAGATGATGGTGACGAAATCTTTACAGACGATGACGCGCGGTCGGTCTGGGCGTTGAACAATCTTGGCTCCGGAATTGCCGAAAGGCTGTATGACCCTTTCGATGCATACGGCCTGACCGCTTCACAGAAGTGGAACTACACGACAGAAGAAGCCGAGAAAGACCTGTTTACTTTTTCCGGGGAACTGAGCGAACCCACTCCTTTAACCGGGACTCTCGTGCCGCGGCGCATAATTATGACGGCAACGACATCTGTTTACGCATTCGATGAAGTTCCTCCGGCAACTGTTCACCGTTTTCACGGGCAGCCCAACGCCAGCCCGACCGGCCGCGGGAACCATCCCACCTCAACGATCAACAATCTTTTCGGTGGTATCGATTATCCGTGTAACACAGTTCCGGCCGCTGTAGCTGGCCAGCCGGGCTATTACTGGTATCCGGTCGGGCAGGGGTATTACCATGCTGCAGATGTTATTGCCTGGAGCAACTGGACCTACGGCAGCGGTCACCGACGTGCGCTAAACAATCCTCCGCCAGTCAGCGAACAGTATAACCAGCAGACCGACGGATACCCGCCGACAAAAGGCCCATGGGCATCATGTTGCGCCGGGAGAAGTCCTGGGAATGGCTGGATTCGCGGCGGCTGGGTCCGTCGTATGATCAGAGAGAATCTTTTTGGAGCCTATCGCAATTTGAAGCTGTACAGATATCGCATCGGATCAGGTGCTACGACGCCTACTCAGGTGCGTGATGTAGCAAATGTTCTGGCGCGCGTCACCGGCACTATGGATATGAACGGCGAATGCTGCGACGGTTGTATCGCACGCGTTGACGGGGCTGCCATGCCCGGCGTGCCAAGCCCTTATCTTTCATGTGTCTATTCATCAACAGTTGACCGCACCTATCTTTACCGGCGCGATCAGGGCGTCAGTGATTTTACGCTTGACGGTGTAATGCCTGATGACAGGTTGATCGGCATAGGATCAGATACAACCTGCCAGTTCATTGGTGTCAGTTCGCGCAGTGAGACCGGCAACTACGTTTATCTGCTGGGTCTCAATGAAATCAATAAATGGCTGCAGGCTGCCAACGCTCCGGCCGGTATGTTGCTGAATGAGCTCTCTCACGTCGCAGTGTCAGACCAGTGGTGGCAGACCGGCGGTATCGTATATGCCTATGACGCGACCAAGGGTACTGTTTATCGGTTTGTGCGCAACGAGACCGGTAGTAATGGTATTCCGACCGAAATAGATGTGCGCACCGATGGAGTTCTGCCAGACAAGATTGGCGCCGATGGCTTTGGTTCGTTATACCTGATGCGAACCGAATTTGAGCCGGCCAGCACAACCTTTTTCACGGCCGCTACGGCAGACCGCAATTACCTTTATCAAGTGCTGCCTGGCGGCATAGAACGTTACCGGGCTGAGTTCGACCAGAACGTCTACAAGAGCGTATTTGTGCGTGACTATTATACGGGCGCGATCACCCGTCTGCCCGGCAGCGTGCTGCTGGGCACCAACGTGTATTACCGCGATTTTTTTGCCACTGATCGAACTGATAAATCGACCTGGCAATGGGTGTCAGACTTAGGGCAGAAGGCCCCGATAATTGATGGAAATCTGCCGACAGAGCTCGGTGTAATCAATTCACCAACGCCGCCTCGTCCCGGCAATTTAGACGCACAGACAGATGTCTGGGGTCCACTCGTTCTGGGCGCCACCGGTTTTAGAGAAGCTGAAGAAGAAACTGATGGTACCCTGCCCGATACCAACGATTACTGGTTCATGGTCGAAAATGCTCCTCTGGCAGATGCTAACGAGGTAAACATCGGTAACGTCGGCGATAACCCCAACGGTGGCCCGGTCGGGCAATTCCCGACCACGATTCAGTTTTCCAGCATCAAGTATTACTGGAAAATAATTCAGACGCATAACCGTTTCGGTGAGGTTGAAGCAGCCACTATTCTCGATATGGAAACAGAAGGCTCCTCAGGCGATTATCTTCTTCTTTTCCCGCCCACCGCCGGCACATTCAAAGTCGGGGTAAAAGTCACCTATCGTTATTACGACTATACCAGATTGCCGGTTGGTGCTTTGTCAAACCGCAAGGGTGACGTTATCGAGCCTCCTCTCACCGAAGGTCCCTTGGTAGCTGACGGAGATAGTGAATCCGAACCCTACGCCTGGTCTGCCCCTTTCACCATAACAATTATCCCTCCGCCTGATAACCCGGCCGACCGTGGCGTGATCATGAGTGGCATCCGGAACGGCAGTACTCCCGCGAGCGGGATGATGGTGAAGTATCGCCCCGGGCCTCAGGTTGATGGTTATGGCTGCGCCAACACGGGCTACGACAATCACACCTGCGGTCATGCACAATGTAATCCCGCTACCACTACCATTCCTATTTCTACATTCGTTCTTGACGGCAAAAGTCTTGTGCCGCAACCACCTTTATATGATGCGACAACTGATACATGGCAGAAAGTATATTCTGATGAGGCCGTCGACTGGACCCTGTGTCTGCGTGAGTCTAACTTCAATCTCGATCATGGAGTAGATCGAATTGCTTCGATGACTGCTGATGAGCCTCCGGAACCCGAAGACCCTGATCTCATCGAAGGAACACTGGTCTGGGCAGGAGCCCCCGTCGTCACCTGGACATCCGAACTCATGCGGGGCAGCGATACCGTTGTCAACAAACAACTGGTGCTTTCTTCTCCTGTTCTTAATCTTACCAATCTTCGCACGCTGTTCCCGGTTCCGTCAGAACCGTCCAGTTATACTCTGAAAGTCGAATTTACAAGAAGTTACCGTTATCAGGTCTGGCAGGAAATTCCGCGTTACGTCGATGGTGTAGTTGTTGGTTCTACCAGGAAAACCATTCCGCGCGCCGTTCACATGAAAATTACAGGTGCTGCCGAAATTCTGGTAACCGACAATACGCCGCCGGCAACCCACCTTAACGACCCTGACAGCGAAGAGGGCGAGGTTCTCGAGGCCTTCTTCGTCCGCACTCCGATCCTTTACGGAACCACTGGTGAAACCCTTTCTCAGACAGAATTGCCTAAGGTCGCCAACCCTTCAACGCTCGTTTTCGTGGTGGCAGACAACAACCCGATGGCCAACCTGAGTTTCAGCAACAGCGGTCACGACGTCTTTCATGCTGATGATGAGAGTGT
>CAZMWO010000060.1:0-11993 GCA_964569565.1 uncultured bacterium
GCATCATTTTGCGGAATTCGCCGTCAGGCTTGTCGGCTTTGGCCTTTTTCACCTGGTCCTGATAGATTCTTGTTATGTTTACATTACTGGAAACCTTCATGGTTCCTCCTACTCCCTGAACGTCTTCCCCCTGGTGTGTCTTTAACTAGCGGAGGACGCCTCCATGGGTGAATATCGACCGAACAGGCAGGTTCATTTAGCTAAATTCTGTAAATTATTCTAGCCTGCCTGCCAGGAAAAGTCAATAAGCACTCTGCGGTAAAAGCGAGGGGCCGGCAACCTTTGCGGGCCGGCCCCTTCTGAAAAACCTTGTTATGAGTGTTATTCTTCGCTGATGCCACCGCTGCGGCGGGTGCGTTTGTAAACGCCGCGTTTGGAATTCCTGATGAAATCGTAGAAAAGTTTTACGTTTTCGTCGGCAGCGTCTAACAGTTCTTCCCATTTCGCAAGAACCTGCGAAACATTCATTTCTGAGCGGAAAAAAACTTTGTACAATTCCTTAATACTGGCCAGCGACTCTTTTGAGACATTATTGCGGCGCAGACCTACCGCATTCAGACCGACTACGCGGGCGGGGTTTCCGTCGATCTTTATGAATGGCGGAACATCTTTGACGATCTTGCTCATACCACCGATCATTACCATACTGCCGACCTTGCAGAATTGATGAATGCCGGTAAAGCCACCAAGAACGGCGCGGTTGCCGATTTCGACATGCCCGGCAAGCGTAGTACAGTTCGACATGATGTTGAAACTGCCGACCTTGCAGTTATGGGCGATGTGAACGTACGCCATAAACAGGTTGCCATCGCCGATAACGGTAGAATTGCCCTCTCCTTCTGCGAGATGAACGGTGGTGAACTCACGGAAATGGTTGCCGTTTCCGATTTTAACGAAAGTCTTTTCACCCTTGTATTTGAGGTCCTGGGGAGGAGCACCGATGATGACAGAGGGGTGAATGACGTTATCTGCGCCTATGGTCGTGTGCCCTTCGATGACAGAACTCGACCCGACCGTAGTATTGGCACCAATCTCAACATGTTCGCCTATTCTGGCGAATGGTCCGACGGTCACCGTCGGGTGAAGTCTGGCGCTCTGATGAACTATTGCTGTTGGATGAACAGGCATTTGTCTACTCCTTGCTCAAGGTCAGACTATCTGGAACATGAGCTCGCCGCCAGTGACCAGTTCACCATCGACGCGCGCTTCGGCTTCGACCTTGCCGGTGTTGCCACGAACCTTGAGGACCTTGATATGAAACTCGAGCCGGTCTCCGGGAACGACGGGCCGGCGGAAGCGTACATTATCTATACCACAAAAGAACGGCACCTTGCCCTTATGTTCAGGCTGCGACAAAAACAGAACGCCGGCAACCTGAGCCATGGCCTCGACGATCAGGACTCCCGGCATTACCGGTTTGCGAGGGAAGTGCCCGTTGAAAAATTCTTCGTTGGCAGTGACATTCTTGATGCCTACGATAGATTCGCCGGGCACCAGGGAAATTATTCTGTCGACAAGCAGAAAAGGATAGCGATGCGGCAGAATCTCCTTGATTTGTTCGATATACATCATCTTGTTTTCCTTTCTCTGCTGAGACTCAGCATACTTTGCCCTCAGCATTTTAGCAAATTTCACGTTAAAACCGTGACCGGTTCTCTCGGCAAAGATATGCCCGCGCACCGGTCTGCCGATCAATGAAAAGTCTCCGACAAGATCGAGAATCTTGTGAAGAATCAGCTCGTCTTCGTCGCGCAGCCCCTCAGGATTAACCACCTTGCCGTGGTTGTCGATGACAATGGCATTTTCGAGGCTGCCGCCACGCGCCAGATTGTGCTGTTTAAGCATATCGAATTCGCGTTCGAAGCCGAAGGTACGCGCCCGGGAAATTCGGTTTTTAAACATTTCGGGGCTGATTTCGATATGAAGGTGTCGGGGCGCAACCAGATTGTCAGAATAAGCAAGGTGATAGGTTACTTCGAAGCGGTCAGAAGGCAGATAAGACATTGATTTGTCGCCTTCTGCGAGACTGAATACATCGCTGACCGAACAATAGACCCTGTCGACTTCCTGGGCAGTCAGGCCAACGCTTTCGATCATTCTGACAAAGCCGGCAGCACTGCCATCGAGTACCGGCGGTTCTTCGCTGGAAATTCTGATTTCAAGATTGTCGACACCGCAGCCTCTCAGGGCAGCCAGAACATGTTCAACCGTGTGAACCGAGGCGCCGTTTTCGCTGATAATGGTGCCGCGATTGGTAGCGACGACATTATCGAGAACAGGCCTGATTCCGGGAGTTCCTTCGATATCGGTTCTGACGAAGATAATGCCGCTGTCAGCAGGAGCCGGTATGAACTGCATGATAACCGGCTTGCCGGTGTGCAGGCCAAGACCTTCACAGCTGCAGCTCTTTGTCAGAGTATATTGTCGATTGGCTTGGGTCATGATTAAAAAGAGCGAAAGTAGTTGATATTATAGATCTCTTCTTTGGCATCGCGCTGACCGATTTCGAGGCTGACACCCGGATAAGGACTGAGTTTGACGCCAAAGGTATTGATCTCATCGACGCGCTCAGCACTAAGAGTAACAAGCGGAAAAACCATCTTTTCGACCCCGTAGAAAAACTTGCGGTCGGTGCTTACCGGTTCTTTGTAAAAGCCGCCATGCAGGTGAACGCCGAAAGTCTCTATTGATTTGGAGGCGGCGAAGTAAAAAATCTTTGAGCCCAGCGAGGTTGCCAGATCTGATGCGCCATAAACGATACTGGGCAGCATTTCGCTTTCTTCAAGCAGCTTGATTTTAACGCTCATCGGATTTTTGCCCTTGAATTCGCCGTTCAGGTGGCGCAGGATCGACAGTTCAACGAGTTCTCCGAACAGCGCCTGCGAAAGCATGAAAGCAGAATGGCTGTCATCATTGATATAGTTGCTGGCCGATCGCACATAACCGGTAGGCATTGAAATAATCGCAGTGCCCATATATCGGGAACGCTTTACGCTGTCAGCGGCAGATGCCGGCAAAGAAAACAACACCGCCAGCATCAGGACTACCGCCAGTTTGAGTGTTCTGCAAAATGTCATTTCTTTTCATTCCCTTCGAGCAGCTTTTCGAGTTCGCGCACTTTTTTGATAAGATCGGGCAGTTTGCGCATCGATGCAAGTATTCTGCGCTCTTCATTGTGAGGTTTGAGCGGAAAGCCTGAGACAAAACTGCCCGGTGCGACATCAGATGTAACAACGCCGCGCGCAGCCACAGTCGTGCCTTTGCCGACTCTGACGTGCCCGGCGGTGCCTACCTGACCGGCGAGAGTAACTTCATCTTCAAGAATGGTGCTGCCTGAAATGCCAACCTGTGCGACTATAACGCAATTCCTGCCAATCTGCACGTTATGAGCAATATGCACCATATTATCGATCTTGGTACCGGCACCGATGATGGTAGAAACAAGGGCGCCACGATCGATGGTGACACAGGCCCCGATTTCGACATCGTCTTCGATCACCACATTGCCAACCTGGGGCACTTTGAGTTGCCGTCCCTGATGAGGTGTAAAGCCGAAGCCATCACTGCCGATAACCGCGTTAGCATGGATTATACAGTTGTTGCCGACAACACAGTCTTTCAATATGCGTACTCCCGGGTGAACGAGGGTGTTTTTCCCAACCCGGGCATTGCGCCCGATATAAGCCTGAGCGCAGACAACAGATCCGGCCTCAACTATGGCGCCTTCTTCGACAACCGCATGCGGTCCGATGCTGGCCGAAGCATCGACCTCTGCATTCTCGCTGACGAATGCCGCCGGATGAAGAGAATAGCCTGGTTTATCAGCGGGAAAAAAGAATTCGAGAGCCTTTACCAGCCCATAATAAGGGTTTTTCAGACGTAGCGACGGCAAATTCAGTTCGGGGGCGTCTTCTGGTGCAATAACCGCTGAAGCTTGCGAATTTTTGAGCAGTTCAAGATAAGAAGCATAGTTCTTAACACCGGAGAGAAAAGTGATCTGGCCTTGACCGGCATCATGCGCAGAAGCCACGCCTGACAACATAACACTGCCATCACCAACCACCCGGCCTTCGGCGAGGCGGGCAAGGTCATGCAGGCTGATTGTGTGACTCTGCTGCTTCTGTATCATATTTACAGTCTGCCGGTGCGACAGTTTTGATAATTATGCGGGCAGGCAAAAACGCCTGCCCGCAGAGATATTCTTACTTGCCTTTGGCCGGGGCCTTGGCGGGAGCCTTGGCTGGCGCGCCACCAGCATTGAGAGCCTGCAGCACTTCTTCGGTGATGTCTTTAACGACTTCTTCTTCGCCATAGTAGAAAAAGCGCTTTTCAAAAACTGCTTTAACCTTGTGCTTCTGAGCAATCTGCTTGATTACGGTGTCGACTCTTTCGTCGAGGTTTTTAGAAAGAGCGCCCATTTCCTTCTCTTCCATTTCGTAGAGAGCTTTCTGGGAGTCTTCAAAGAACTTCTGCAGTTCGCTCTGTTTCTGGGCCAGCTGCTGGCGCAGGTCTTTGAGTTTTGGCTCAAGCGCCTGGGCTTCTTTTTCTTTCTTGCCGTCTCTGAGTTCCTGCATGCGCTTGGCAGTGCTCAAATAATCGTCGTCAAGTTTCTGAACTTCGGCTTTTCGGCTTTCAAGATCTTTCTGCAGCTTCTCTTTCTGACCTTCGAGAACCTTTTTGGTCTTCTGGGTTTCGCTGTATTTGTTGAATATCTGACCGGCATCGACAACGCCGAATTCAAAGGCACAAGCCACCATCGGACTGGCAACGAGACCTGCAGCAAGACAAAGTTTCAAAAAATGTTTTTTCATCGGGATTGAGTCTCCTTATTTTCTTTGCTCCGTAACGGAGTATTATATGTGATTAGAACGATGAACCAAAATTGATGTAAGTATTGCCGGAATCTCGATCGTCTGCTTTACCATAATCGAGAGCAACCGGGCCAAGCGGAGTCTGCAGACGGATACCCAGGCCGTAACCGCCTCTGAGATCGTAATCGAGTCTTTTGCGGTTATAGTCGGTTCCCCAGGCGCTGCCGATATCGTAGAAAGCGACCAGGTCGAAATTTCTGGCGAAATTCTGGCGAAGTTCGAAGTTGGTATAGAACACTTTGGTGCCGAGGAATTCGCGCTCTTCGTAACCACGAATGGTGCTGCTGCCACCAACGGAGAACATGTCGTAGACAGGAACGAAGCCTTCGCCAATGGTGGTCTGGCCGGCTACGCTCTGCACTGCAAAAACAGTTTTGCGATTTTTGCTGATGGCAAGATAGCGCCGCAGTGCCAGCATGTATTTGGTATACTGGTTGTCTCCCTTGAGGAAACCGCCGGTAGTCTCAGCCCAGAAAGTATCATGAACGCCGGTGGTCGGCCGAAAGCGGTTGTCTCTGGTATCTTTGGCAAGGATAGCAGCCAGGGTCTGAATGCGGCCATTGAGAAGGCCGGCGGCCGGAGCGATGGACGGATCTTTGGGAGAAAGCTTGATGTCTTCGTCGCGGAACCTGAAAGACAGGTCGAGATCTGCATTCAAACGGCGACCAAGCGTAATGGCACCGCCGGTGCGCTTTTCGTCATACTCAGTAAGTTCGTTACCACCGGCATAAAGGTTGCGGGTGTATTCGGTGTTATAGAGATCTATGCCGAAGCTCTGCGGTTTGTTGTTGAGCCAGGGATCGAAATAGCCGAGTTCATAGGTTTCGATGCCGCCGAATTCGGTTTTGAGATATACGCGTTTGCCGTCGCCCTGGAAATTATTCTGAGAGAGATTTACAAAGCCAACCAGGCCATTGAGTGAAGAATAACCGGCACCAACCCCGGCCCGACCGGTTTTCTGTTCTACCACGTGAATGACCAGCACGACTTCTTCGGGAGTTTTGCCGGGCAGATGGTCGCGACGAACTTCTTCAAAGAAGCCGAGGTTATAAAGGCGCTGCAGGTCGCGTACGATCTTTTTGTTATCATAGATTTCGCCGGGCTTAACAGTAAGTTCGCGACGAACGACCTTTTCTTTTGTCTTTTTGAGGCCTTCGATCTTGATATCAGCCAGAACGCCTTCGATGATTTCGATATTTATCTTGCGGCCCTGATCCTGGACGTAGGCATCAGAAACCTTCGAAAACAGGTAGCCTTCACGCCCGAGAGCTTCATTAACGTGCTGAATATCCTGAGTCAGAAGCTTGCTGTTGAAGACAGACCCGATTTTGCTTTCCATCGCCGTAGTCAGAACCGTCTCAGAAACCTTGGTAACGCCCTTGATTTCGATTTCGCCGACGATGGCATTTTCTTCGACCTTGAACACGACTTCACGTCCGGCAGCGCCGGGCCGAATTTCAGCACCGACATACGAGAAGTAACCCATTTCACCGATCCGGGCAATGTCTTCCTGAATCTTATCGGGCTCAAGTTTATCGCCGGCCTTGATCGAAAGGTTCAACAGAATGATCTTTTCTTCGATCAGGCGGTTTCCTTCAACTTTGACGCCGGTAATGACATTGCTCTCGTATGCACCCGCCGTGAGGCATACAAAAACGAGAAAACACAGGAATAGAGACTGTATCAGCCTGAAGGTGGATCTGTTCATAGGCTCCTTCTCGGAATAATCTATACAAAGTATCGGCATAATACTTTGTTGCCTTGAGCTTGTCAAGGAATCAGCTTCAAATCTGCATAACTAATGCATATTCGTGATTTTTTTCGGTTTTACCGGCAAGTCACTTGAATTCGTCAGCGCGGGCGGGTATCCTGTAATATTGAACAAATGCAATATCGGAGGCTGCGAGTGGCGAACTGCAATATATGCAACAAGGAAATAGATGAAGGATATATCTGCGTAGACTGTGCAAGAATTCAGAGAGAGCAGTCCGGTCAGACAACATCACCAAAAACACCGGCGCCCGCGCAACGGCCCGGCACAGGGGGATTTTCGCTCAACAGTTTGCGGGGCAACACTACGCCGCCCCCGCAGCCACGTCCACCGGTTCCGGCGCAGCCATCAGCGACATCGCCGCTGAACCCGCCCAGGCCTGTAACCAGACCCGTCGTGCCGCCACCTCAGAATAAACCCGCCGAAGGTTTTTCTCTGTCTGGTGCAACCCGAAAACCGGCAACGCCAGTTGTTCCTGAACAGCCCAAGGCCCCTGAAGACGAGACCGGAATCAGCGAACCTCTGGATTTTTCGAACCTTGATTTCAGCGGGATAACCACGGAACAGCCGGCAGCACAGGACTATAACGAAGAGCCCGTTGAGCCGATGCCGGAGATATCTCCGGAGGCACCCACAGCCGCTCCAGTACCGGCCATGCCAGCGCCGGCATTTTCTCAGCCCGCGCCAGCAAAGCCGCAGGCGCCCAGCGGGCCCGCCACGGGAGCCACTGCCAGCCGCCGACCATCTCTTCGCGTCGAAAAAGCCGCCGAAGCCCCGGCAACCTCTTCTGAAGAACAGAAGCTCATACAACGCGAGGTTTACAGTTCAGATATGACCGGATACGGCGACGAGGAGCTTGAGATTGCCGTGCTCGCAGGCATCATGAAAGACTCGTTCATTCTCGACAACCTTAAAGGTAAGGGGCTGATGTCGGGGCTGTTTTCGACACGCTTCACCCGCGCAATCTATCAGAGCATTCTCTCCCTGCGCGAAGAAAATCCTGAACTCAGCGGTCTCGACCGCATTGTACTGAAGAACAAACTGCGTCAACTCAACCTCTGGGATAATTCAGTTCAGTTAATGATCGAAAAAATCGTGGCCGAACCACCGCCCGAACTTGACCGCGCCCTGCACTTTCTCGAACTGATGAAGGAGCAGGCTCTCAAGCGCAAGCTCAAGGAAGTATCGCACAATATTTCCGACTTCATCGAAAAGCCTGCCGACCATGCCAAAGAGAACATAGAAACTTTCACCAACAAGATCATACAGGATGTGCGCAATATCCAGAAAGCACGCACAACCAAGCGTATAAATCTGGTCAAAGAAGAGATGCGCGACATCATCGGCGACATAGAAAATCGCGAACAGGTCGGTGAAATCGAGATTATCGGCTACTCTTTCGAGCCGATGCATTACCTGAACACAGCGATTTCAGGCTTTCGCAAAGGTTTCATGTATGCCATAGCCGGCGCGCCAAGACGAGGTAAAACGACTTTTACGCTTGAACTGGCGACCAGGGTGGCGACACTCAACCAGATTCCGGTGCTTTTCTTCACCTACGAGCAGACCAAGAAAAACCTGACCTACCGTCTTCTCGCCAAAGAAAGTCGTCTTAACCCCGACACCCTGCAACGCAAGAAAATCAGATCCGACATGATCTCAGACGCGAAGTTCATGGGCGGCTGGAAAAAGATGCAGGAATACATGGATTATTTTTACATCATTGAAGCGACCAAAGAAGACACAGTCGACCGCATCAGATCTTATGCATACAACGCCATGCAGGATTTCAACACAGAAAATATCATGATCTTCGTCGACTATATCCAGAAAATGCCACTTTCGCGCAATTACATGGATGAGAAGTTCAAGGTCGAAGAAATTTCGACCGAACTCAAGGGGCTCTGCATCGAGCTCAACAACCCGATCATGACGATCAGCTCATTGTCAAAAGAAGGTTGTATGATCGACGCGACGCCTGACGCAGAAAGGCCGACAATGTATCACTGCAAGGGCGACCTCGAATATGACCTTGACTGCGCCATGATACAGGCCAAGGACTGGGGCGACACCAGAGAACTTTACCAGCAGCTGCAGCACAAGGCAGAAGAACTCGGCAAAGATACGACACGCATTCCCAAAGTGGACGTGGTGAATCTATACCTCGATAAGAACCGCGACGCGCCTGAAGGCATTTTCTCGACCATTCAGTATCTATTCTTCATCGAAGACAACAAGTTTATCGAGCTCGGCCCGAAGTTCGACGATGACCGCTTCAGGTTCAGCAAGATCGAAGAACTCGTCGACAAGCTCATCGAGCAGAACTTCATAATTTTCTTTGACAGACCACGTGACAATGCCTATAACAAAGGCCGTGTCTCAATCAAACTCAAAAACTTCTAACGAGGCAAAACATGGCATTTTTATCTTCTGCCAGAAGACTGCTGACTGTCCTGGCGTATGTCTGCACTATGGCGTGGCTCGCCAGTCTTCTGGCCGGCTGTTCTGCCGGCCAGAAGGGGCTTCTGACAATAACTCCCGAGCAGTATTTTTATTCGGCCAAAGAAAGCCTCGAAACCATCGATGAGCGCAACTATGAGATTCGCGATCTCGATGAAATAATCAGGGTTCTCGAAAATGCCGAGAAAGATGCAAAAAAATCAGACACTATCGACAAGTCGCGCATGTATCTGGTTCTGGCCAACACCCTGAAAGCCCGCAAGCTGTATCAGACCGCGCTGATGAAGGGCGAATACGTGGCCAACCGCGCCGAACCCTTTTTTGTAGTCAACACTAAAGACGTTAAAGAGACTCTGCGCATAGCCAACAAGTGGCTGCGCTCATGTAACGCTCAGTTCAAGACCAGCTCGCTGCAGGCTGACCTGAACTTCGTCAGAGGACTCTACCTGACCCAGAAAATGCTGACGCAGCACAGCCGCGAACGAAAAGAAAGTCTCAATGAAGCGGTAACAGCGCTCAGGCGTTGTCTTGGCCAGGCCCCCGCCTTCAAAGCCGATTTTCGTCTGTTCGGGCGCGACCAGACCGTGCGCGAAGTCAGAATGCGACTCATCGAAGTACTGGCATTAGGAGGGCAGCAGGCCGACGCCTATGCCCTGCTGAGTGAATACAGTTTTGCAGCAACCGGCCCGGCACCGGGCACAACCGACATACAGGATGCCGCCTGGAACCACATGCGTGGCATGACCCTGGCTATGATGGGTCGTTATGAAGAAGCCGCCGAAGTTCTCGAAAAGTTCAAGATCATTGTTCCCCAGGATTATCCACAGGTAGACGAAGCACTCTGGTTACTGGAAGGAGTGTTTGACCGGCTCGCTGAGATCAGGCGCGAAGACCGCTACAAAATGGAAGCACGCATAGTTGCCGCGCTGCTGAAAAAACTCAAAGGGCCGTTTTCCAAAGAACAGTATTCGACCGCAGCTCACCTGTATCCGCGACTTATGCCGGGCGACAACACATTTTACGAGGCAGTGACCCGATTTTACCGGGGCCGCTTTAGCGAAACCATCGAGTTGCTCGAGCAGCTGAACAATCGTGGCCTGATGTCGAGCAGTAACCGCATTTCGACCCGTATAATGCTGGTTGAAGCCATGCTGTATTCGGGCTCGACAATTACCGATGACCTTCTCGAAGAAATGGTGGCGCTGACCGAAAATGATTCTCTTACTCCTCTGCAGTCAGAAAGAGCAGGATATCTTCTGGCCAGATATGTTATGGACGCTGACGAAAAATTTTCGCAGCGGCGTGTCGATCACGAAGGACAAAGTTTCAGCCGAAGCATCACCGGCAAGCCCTGGGCAATCGGCATGACTCACAGACGCGGAGTGGTTAAGCGCGCGAAAAAGCCGGTCAGAACACGAGATCTCAAAGAACAGGATGCTGACGAGGAAGTCGAACGCGAACCGGGCAGCCTGATTGCCGAAGTATATGCCAACCGCCCGGAAGACTGGGTAGTAAGCGCCAACATGTATCTGGTCACGCTGCCGGAACTGCACCTGCTTGGCACAGGCCGCATCGTCGGGCGCGAGAGCGAAGGCGAAGGCTGGGTTTTCAAAGACGACCAGATCGATGCCATCCGCCGGCGGCAGCGCTACCTCGTGATTTTTGAGTTCGACAACAGCGACAGCGACAAATCGCTGCAGGGAATCCTTTTCAAACCGAGATAGGCAGCAGTTTTTTTTCGAGAACCAACAATTCCGGTAATATTTTTGCTCTGTACATTGCGGAGCATACAAGTTTTTCTTATACTTACAAAAGATGTTCAAGGGAGGTTGTTTATTATGGTTTATCAACTCGTTAAAAATCGACAGTTCAATCTGTTTCTGCTTGCCTCGTTTGTCTTTGCTATTCTCATCGTGCCGGCAACAGCTGAGGCCGGGATTCTCGGCAGCATACTCAATGCCGCAAGGCCCTATGCCAAGGTTATCGGCAAGATCGCCGGCGCCGTAGCGGGCGCATCATTGTGTGCCGGTTTTGTACCGCCACTCGGCATGATAGCGGGCGGTATTGCGGGCTGGATAGTCGGTGGCATAGTTACCGGCTACGCAACCGGCAGCCTGAGTAATCTGGCAGCACTGGGCGGCGCCGCAGCAGGCGTTATGGCCCTCTCTTCTTTCGGCCCGGTAGGTATGGTTGCCGGCGCCCTGATCGGCGGTTTTCTCGGCAAAACTGCCATGTCACTTCTGCATAAAGCTGACCGCGAAGCTACCGGTGGCATACTGTTCATGACCGGCGGGTCGTCACCTGCGACAACCTCGGGCGTCGCCCTGTCTCCGGAAGTACCTGTATCGCTCGACAACTCTGCACCGGCTCCGATGCCGGTAACTTCGAGTGTAAACAACGGCGGATCGGTAACCATAGCACCCAGCACCGAAGAAATCAGAAAAGCTGATGCTGCCTATCGCAGCGCCTATCAGGCATACATCACTGCAACCCGCGAAAGCAATTCGCATAACCTCAGCGAAACTCACAAGGCCTATATCAAAGCACTCGAAGATTACAAAAAACTGACCGGCAAAGACCCTCAGTAATCGACTGAAACTCAGAACCACCATCAGACAGTGTCTGGTGGTGGTTTTTTGTTACTGAGTGGCCTGCAGCAACCAGTTGACCTTGCGCGGGGTGATCATCATGAAAAACGATTTAACCCTGGGGTCGTCATCGGGATTTTCTAAAATTTTCGCTTTATCCTCTTCTGAGAGACGATCGAATTTTTCGGTATAAAGTATTTTCATGGAAACTTTGAACCAGACTTGTGAATTAAGTGCAAGCTCTGATGCGACAAAAGCGTTTGAGTCGCGATAACTTGAGTCATAGGTAAATTCAAGAATCTG
>CAZMWO010000061.1:0-10189 GCA_964569565.1 uncultured bacterium
GTTTCTGTTGAGAATATCGCAGTTAATCGGCGCTAAACCTGTTGATTATAACACCCCGCAACGGCACAGCCGTTGCGGGGTGTTTAGTTTAGTGCGCCCGGCATCGCCGGATGCCGTGGCAATCGTATCGAAATAGAGATACTCTTTTTTTGGTCTGCGAAAATCAGTAGAATCTGCGGATCTGCATTTGTTTCAGTGCAGGTTGTTCGAGTCGAGGCCACCGGGAAATGAGGCTTCGGTCAGGATTTCCTGAATGATCTGCAGAGCGCCGGGAGTTACCTTTTTACTCGTGGTCGATTCGAAGCGGCTGACAAAAGTTTCGAGATTGGTAAGAATGAAATAAGCTTCACTCTGGTTCAGTTTCATACCCGTGCCTCCTGTAAAATGTACATTTTTTTCGCTATCTTTAATATCTATCGACAATCTCCCCCACAGAGTTTAGTCTTTTCGTAATCGTAATCGTAATCGTAATCGTAATCGTAATCGTAATCGTTTATTGTCAGTTGCGGGAGTGCGGGATTATGTATAGAATAGCGACAATCTGTTGTTTTTGATGAGGAATTATGGCTTCACTGGATGGAAAATCAGGCAAAATTGCCTGGTATAGAAGAATCGGTAATCGTATAGTTCTCACCGCCATCGTAGCGGCGGTATTGCCTCTGTTTCTGCTTGGCGGCACTGTAGCCGTAAAGGTTCGCCTGGACCTGGTGCAACAAACTATTGCATCTCAGAAAAACACCATGATGTCGCTGCTGCATGGCTTTGATTCGCTGTTTCAAAACTATCGCAGGCAGATTGAATCGATGGTAGGCCTGCCCGACATCCAGTCAATGCGCCATGAGCGCCAGATAAAGATCATTCATGACTTTCTAGATCAGCAGAAAATCTATTTCGGCTGCAATATTTACGATCGCGAAGGCCGGAAAATTCTGAGTGCAGTTCGCAATGACCATGATGTTGGCAAAACTCCTGCTACCGGAACCATCGATTTTGCCAGCGATCCGGGTTACGGCGAAAGTTTCCGCAATGTGATCAAAACCCGCCAGGCAGTTCTGTTTGCCAACGATGCCACAGAACTGCACGAAAAGAAGCTGTTTCTCATGGTTCCGATCAGCGACTTCGTTAATCCAGATGAGGTTGTCGGAGTCATCAGCTGTTCGATCAGTATTTCATCACCGGATATTCATGAAATTGTCTGCAGTTTTCCAATTGCGGCCAGCGATGTTCTTATTCTGCTTGACCGCCATGGCAACATACTGTCTTCGCAAGGCAATCTGCCGGAGGGTTTGCGTGGTGTAAACGTCGAAAAAGTCTCTCGGAATAAAATTGAAAGCATTCTGCTCGATCTTGCCGGTGTCAGCTATCTTGGAACTATTGCCGCATTGCCGGGTTCCGAGGGGCTGCTGCTGGTGGCACGACCGCGCCATCTGGTTCTTGAATTCCTCAATCAGCTGCTTCTCGATCTTGCGCTGATGGTGGTTGTAGCATTCGTTATTGCGGTTGCAGCCGGCTTTTTCATGTCGCGCTCGCTGGCCGAAGGAATCAGTATACTCGTCGATGCCATACGTAATGTCGCCAGTGGCGCCGTCAGCCATCGTGTCGATCTCAGGGGAGAAGACGAACTGGCGGAAGCTTCTCAGGCCTTCAACGACATGCTCAATACCCTTGAAAAGCACAGAATGATGGATGATATCTGGCACAGTGAATGGGAAACGGCTCAAAAGAAGCTGCAGGATGACGCAAAACCGGAGGCAGACAGCTGATGGCTGAGCAAGTAGCCATGGCACCGGCACCGGGTGCTGCCGCCAGCCGCGAAAATCTGCCACATCTCGTTGCCGGTTTTTTCATGCTGCTCAAGGCGAGCAACAACCTTCTCTATCTTTCGGTTCTCACAACTTTTCTTGAAAACGTTGGCGCTTCATCGCTGCCCTGGGTATACCTGCTGGTAAACATCGTATTCATTGTTTTTCAGTTTCAGCTGATGTCGCGAATTGTCGGCTACGAAGGGCACTGGCTGCTTTCTCTGGCAAACTGGCCGGCCGCGGCACTTTCATTCGCTGCAGCACTGATTTTTCCGGCCGATACCATGCCGGTGCTGCTGACTTTTCTGGTCATGGCCATGCTGATCGATCTCGTTTCGACCCAGGCTTTTACGGCTATGCTCAATCACTTTTTCACTGTTGCTGAATCCCGGCGCTTTACTCCGATGATCTATGCTTCCGGCAGCTTCGGCTTCATCATCAGCGGGTTGCTGCTCAAGTTCGTTCTCGACTTTGTTGGCATAAGAGGTCTGCTGGTCGGAAATGGCACGATCATACTGTTGTCGGCAATTATTCTGCGGGCACTCAAACCGGTCGAACAGGCGCGCCTGGCCGAAGCTGATGAATCTGAAAAATCAGCAGAGGCCACCGAAAGTGCCGAAAGCATCAAAGAATCTTCATTGCAGCATCCGCTGGCCCGCCTTCTCAACGTGTCTTCCTTCCTGATACTGTTTAACAAATACCTTGTCGACTTTTTGTTCGCCGCCGCCGTTGCTTCTTATTTCACGGCAGGAAACGACCTCGCGGCTTTTATGGGCGTGTTTGGAGCTTCTGCTGATTTCGCCGTAATCGGCCTGCAGACCTTTGTCATGCACCGCGTTTTCGCGGCTTTTTCCATCGGCAAAATTCTCGCTGCAATGCCCCTGCTGCTCACCATACTGTGTTTTTCTGCTTCCTTCAGCCTTGAATTCGCGGTTATTGCCACGGTGCAATTTCTCGTCCTGCTGAACAGCAAAAACTTTACGGTGCCGGCCACCACCATTCTCATGGGTGTTATTCCGCAGAAACAGCGGGTTTATTACCGCCGCGACATGTCGATTGTCTGCTCGATTTCATCAACGCTTGTTGGAATTTTTCTGCTGCTGGTGCGAAATTCTGTCGGGGCTGAGGTGCTGTTTCTTATTGCCGCCGGCGTTTATCTGCTTATGGCGGTTGTTCATTATCTGATCGATAAGGCTTATCTTACCACGCTGCGACGGGCGATCGACAATCGCCAGCTAGATTTTGGCGAAGACCAGATCTCTTCGCTGCGCTTTTTGCAGTATGGCGAGCGTTTGCAGCAGTTAAAGCAGTTGCTGGCCGACGAAAACCCGAGAATCCGTAGCCATGCCGTCGAAGAGGTTTCGCTGCTGCCGGCGCCCACCGCCTCACAGCTGCTGCTGCCAATGCTCGAGAACGAGACCGACTCGCGCTGCCTGACCGCAGTAGCCCGTAATCTGCTGCAGATATCGCCTCAGGAGGCCGCTCAGCGCATTCAGAGAGTTCTGGCGGAAACCGCCGATCAGCGCCTGCGGGCCGACATTCTCGAGACTATCGGCAAGGTTCGCGCGCCAGACATTGGCGAAGATTTCGTCACGCCATTTATTGATTCGCCGCATCACCGCGTGCGCGCCAGCGCCATTATCAGCACGATCAGGCTGACGCGCCGGCCTGATATGCTGTCGAACTCGCTGCGCAAGCTTGCTGAAATGGCACACGAAGCCGGAGAACTGATGCGCGCTTCGGCCGCTGCCGTAATGGGAGAGCTCGGTTTGCCTCTTTTCGTACCGGCACTGGTTACGCTTTCCGGCGCCGGCGAAACGGTCGTCGCCGGCAACGCAGCGGCCGCGCTGGCTCGCATTCACACTCCGGATGCCATGGTGGCCCTCGAAAATATGCTTTTTCATGAAAACAGCGAGGTGGCAGAACGGGTTGAAGGTCTGCTGGCCGCCTCTTCCCGCGACAGCATCAGCCGCATCAGCCGCCTGCTTCCCGGCATAACCGCCGAAGAACGTCGCAGACTTACGACAAGATTGCGTTCAGGCCGGCACCAGGACAGTCAGGAAGTGCTGGCCAACATTCTCTGTATCGATAACCTCGAGCAGCGGCGCAATCTTATCGCTCTGCTTGAGAAGTCTGATCGCGAAATGGTCAGGCTTATGCAGGCCTGTATCAAAATGGGGGCGGAAGACAGGGTGATAGTGTCGATCGAGCCACTGCTGCTGCTTGCAGGGGAATATGCCGGCAGCAACATTCCGGACTGGGCGGCTCTACTCGGCATTCTTGCCGGTGGCACACTTGAAGAGCCTGAACAGCATCAGTCTTTTTATGAAACGGTCTGCGCTCTCATGAGAATGTTATGGCTTGAGCGCCTGGTGACCGTAAGAAGTGGCGTCGCCGGCGCCGCTCTGGAAAAATGGCAGAGGCGGGTTATGTCGCTGGTCAGACTGGTCGCATGCTTCTCATCTGAGCCGGCGCCGATGAGCCGAAGCGTCAACGAGCTGAAGAGCGGAAAAGCTTTTGCCAGAGGTATGGCGGCCGAGTATATCGAGGCGCGAGCCGGACATCGCCTGGCACAGCTTATTGTGCCGCTTGTCGATGCAGGGGTTACGGTTCCTCATGAATTTGAAGCTCTGGTCAGATACGCGTCCGGAATCGGCGTAAACGCAGATGATGACAGTATGCAGGCCGCCAGCATCCGGCTGCAACGCCTGGCTGTTATCGAGGAAAAAAATCAATGAAGATAACCATTTTTATCGTTCTTATGCTTGTCATTATGATGCCGGTTGGCTGGTTCGCCGCTTCAGGCCCTGAAATGCTGCGTCTCACACCGGTTATCGATGAAGTATCGCCTTTATATATGGGAGTAATTCCATTCATTCAGGCCGATAAGCTTCGCGAACAGACGCAACCGGTAGGCGACTACCTGGCCTTTCGTATCGGTAGACCGGTTAAGCTGACGACTGTGCCTGACTACGAGAGTCTCGCCCGTCTGCTCGAGCTTGGCAAAATTCATATCGCCTGGTTTTCGCACGCTTCGCTCCAGAAATTGCAGGGCCGGAGAGACTGGCAGGTCATCTGCCGGCCGGTGCAATATGACAGTGTGCTTTATCAAGGTCAGATTATAGTGCGCGAAGATAGTCCCTATCAAAGCGTGCATGATTTGCGCGGTCACCGGTTTGCATATGTAGACCGGTTCTCCGGATCAGGATTCTATTTTCCCAACCTGTTTTTCGCTGCCGAAGGCATCAGGCCGCTTGAATTTTTCAGCAGCGTCGAGTTTTCGCAAAGCCATCGTTCGAGTCTGCTAGGAGTTATGGAAGGGAAATATGATGCCGCCGCCGTATTTTCTTCTGAGCTGGTCTCCGAGGGCAGCAAGGGGCTGCGCGTGATCGCGCGCACCGGCCCGATTCCTAACGATCCGCTGGTCGTACGTGCCGACATGGCCCCCGAACTGAAGGCGCAGATCGAAAAAGCCATGCTTACCATGCACGAAGACGAAAAGGGTCTCGAATACCTCAAAAGCCTCAAGGTTCTGCGCGGCACCTCAAAATATGTATCCGAAAGAGAAGTGCAGGCACTCCTCAGTCAGTCCGCCACGTCAGATCAACCCGCTGCCGACAGATAACAGGATTTATTGAGGCTGACATTGAAATGTGGTAGAATGCAGCACTATGAAAAACACTGAAATTCCTTTTTTCCTTGGTTATGTCGAACAGGCAGTCGGTGGCGCCCAGGATCCCCTGAACCCGCCGATCTCGATCAGCAGAAACGGCACCCTCGCCAAATGGCGTGGCAAGCTCAATTTTATCGATCTCAGAGCCAACGATCCCGCTCTCAAAAAAAATGCCGCGGCATTCGAGCAGACTCTGCAGAAGGCCGCTTCTCTCGATATCAAGGTAATTATCACCCTGCCGGAATTTTCACCGGTCTACTTCGATCTGCCACCCGAGCCCGAGATAACAGAGCAAAAGCGTCCGGCCCCGCCGGCACCGCGCGGTGTCATAAAAGACAAACGACTGACCCATTTCAAACCGGCCTATCTCGCACTGCCATCTGCAATACAGGGCCATCCATCCTATTACGCACTGTCTGTTGAAGAATGCCTGCCAATAATTGAACTGGCTGCAAAATATTCGGTAAAAGACATCATTGTGCCTGTATCAGAGCCCGGCGTTTTTCTTGATCCGCAGGCTGAAGTCAGATTCAAAAAGGCGTTAAAGGAGCTTCATGCGGCCGCATCGGCATCATCGATAACGCTGCATCTGCGCAACGGAGGCATTTCGCTCTCTGTCTACCGCAAGCTGGCCCGTGAGTTTGGCTGTAAATTCGCTTATGATGTTGGAATTGCACATCTCGAAGGCGATGACATTCTCGATACTTATCATAAATTAGACAGTAGTATCTCGATTATCTCCCTGCAGCAGGTGCTGCCCGGCCTCGATAAATACAGCGGCCGGCGTGATGCGATGGATCGTGCTCTCAAGGAATATGTCGCGGCCCGCAACGAGTATCGTCAGAGTCTCAAGGACAACGACGTGAGTTACACCGAAAAGTGTCTTAAACAGTTCAATTTTGCGCTCAAAGATTATCAGGAAGCCCGCCGCAATAGCTGCTTCAATCTCGGACTGTACCAGAGCGGAGATCTCAATCTGGTTCCGCTGCTTAAAGAGGTTCGCCGCAGTATCGAGGCAGGGGCCGAAAAGCACGTGCTGCTGGCCATGGTTCCAAATACCCGTAACAACGATTTTGTTGTGCAGAAAGTTGCGCCTGAAAACTTTTCAGGGGCTTTCTGACAGGTAAACGCATGAAAAAATTCATACTCTGCCTGGCTGTGTGTGCGACTTGTCTCGCGCCTGCCTATAGCAGAAGCCATGAACCTGCCGGTGGCGGAGTGACCGCGCCTTATACGCTCAACAACTGTTTGAGCCGGGCTGAGGAGCTTTTTCGCGCTAATAAATATTCTGAGGCTCTGATATTTTATTACGAAGGTATGAGCATGACCGCCAACGAAGAGGTCAAAGCGCGTCTGCATTTTCGTATTGGCGAATGTCTCGAAGCTCTCAGACGTTTTGATTTTGCCACTTATCACTACAAACTTGCAGTCCAGGGAAAATTACCCGAACTGCTGGTCAGTCGCGCCATAATGAAACTCGAACACCTGCCTGAACTGGCGCAGACCGAAGAGGCTACCCGCCTGTTCAATCGCGCCATGGATCTCTATCGGCGCCGCAATGTCCGCGATGCCATCGACAGTTATCTGGCCAGCCTGCGGCTGATGCCGACCCTGATGGCGCAAGATGAGTCAGGTCTGATCGAAGATGCGGTCAAATACCTGACTTTTTTGTCTGAAAGTAAGGAACGTGAGCCGGATCGCCTGCTTAAACTCGCGACATTTCTTGAATTGCGCGGCGATGTTGAAAAGGCGATCGAGACTTTGCAGCAGATAGCTATAATCTATCCTGAATCCGACCAGGCCCGCCAGGCTGACGAAAAACTCGAGCAGTTCACGCAAAGACGTACTGCCTACGTTGAGCCGATCAGGCCGGCTGATGCACTGAGCGAAGTATACGGCGATGAGCCTGTTCTCATTTTCAACGAGGCCTTTGAATTCAGAAATGCCGGTACAATTTCGCGGCAGCTCGAAAATGCAGCATTTACACTGCGTGCGGCCAATGAACGCCCCGGAATTCCTGCCGACAGGTTCGAAGTGTTTTCAATAACGCTGGGGCAGGGGAGCGATCAGCGTGATTTCGTCTTTTCGGCCGAAGAGGGGATCGATCAGAAGAATCTCAGTTTTGCCGCCGGGGGGATTAAATATTCGGTGACTTTCACTTCGATTAATCAGACGAACGGCTATATTCAAGACCTTTATGGCGATGGTCGTCGCGCGGTCACTCTTTTTTCGAACGTCGGGGTACAGCTCAAGATCGAGCGGCAGCAGGAATGACAGGAGGAGAGCGCTAATGTTTTTTCAGATTTTCGGCTACGCTTTCGGGTTGTTCATGGCTGTACACTATTATGTGTTTCTCGTTTTTCTGCCAGCGTTGATAGACAGTTTTCTCGACGATAAATAATCTGGGCAAATTTATAGGTTTCTGTTATCATATCTGGAACGCCTTGGCGGACATTTCTGTTAGAGACCTTGGAGCGTGGATATGAGAACAAGATTTTCTGGGGAAGACCTCAACAGCCTGAGTCGGGAAGAGTTGTACGAACTCGCGCAGAAACTCGAGCTGAGTGTACGCAAAAATAGCTCGCGTGAAAAACTTGTCGAGGCCCTTATGCCTCATGCGCAGAAGACTGCCGCAAAGAAAGCCACAGCTGCCAGGAAAAGCGCGCCGGTGAAGCCGGCAACAGGCAAGGATAAGAAATCTGCCGCAGCCAAACCCGCTGCTGGCAGCAAAACCGAGGTTCCCGCCAAAAGTGCCAGAACTACCGCCGGCAAAAAATCTGCGCCATCAGAAAAAACTGTTGCAGTAAAGAAGTCTGCCCAGACCAGAACTCCGGTTGCGCCAAAAAAGCCGACAACTTCTGCCGCCGCTTCAGATAAAACGACAAAGTCCTCTGATAAGGCCGTCGCAAAAAAGGTCAGCTCAAAAAAGGTTGCCGAAAAAAAGGGTGCCTCCAGAAAGACCGTATCAAAAGTTGCCGAAAAAGAGCCTGAGGTCGTCGCTCCGCCAAAAAAGCGTGGCCGGCCGGCCAAAAGCGCGATTAAGACGCCTGTTGTCGAAGACAGGCCGGTAGTCAGGAAGTCCGCCAGAAAGGCTGTTCCAGCTGCACCAGTTGCAGAAGAAACTCCTCTGCCGGAAAAGAAGCGGGGTCGGCCGGCAAAGAGTGCGGCAAAAAAGGTTGTTGAAGCTGAAGCGCCTGCAGCCAGAAAACGTGGTCGTCCCGCCAGAAGTGCGGCAAAAACAGAATTGCCGCCAGTGCAGGAAGAAAAGCCGGCTGATGCTACTGCCTGCAATGTTTCCGAGGCCGCAGTTAAAGGTCTTGCCCGCGGTTTTGCCAAAAAGCCCGAAGATGCACCGGCAACACCCAGAAGCAAAAAAGGCGCTGAAGTTTTCAAAGATGGTATCGCTGTTCCGGTAGAGACCGCAGAAACCCGAAAGAAGCCGGTGCCGGCTGCAGAAAAAATCGAGCGCGAGCGCGAAAAGCGCCACTCTTCGTTGAAGACAACCATGGAGATTCCGGTTTTTCATCCGGTAGCCCCGGTAGAAGCGGCTTCTACCATAGGCGAAGAAGAGCTTACCGGCGAATTGCCCCATGAATACGGCGAAACCCGTATTGTGCTGCAGATCCGGGATCCGCACTGGGCCTACGCCTACTGGGAGATCCCGCGAGTCGAGCTGAAGCGTATCGAACTCGAAGTTGGCATTTTTGAATATGCCCATTCACATTATGTTCTGAGACTGCACAACGTCTCGCAGGGCTTTTCACAGGAAATAAAACTCAGCGAACATGCCCGCAACTGGTATATCTATCTCGAGAGCCCGCAGACGGTATATCAGGTCGAACTCGGCATGCACAGCCCAACGGAAGGCTATACCTTTATTGCCCTGTCCAATCTGGTGCAGACCCCGCCCGACCGGGTTGCCGAACGCTGGGCGGCGCCGGTTATGCCAGAACCGGAACCTGGCCCGGAACTGGTCGAAAGACTTGGCGGACATGAGATCGTTGATCCGCCGCCGCAGGCCCCTGGAATTCCTGAGATTACCGAACCGGCACAGGTGTATTTCATGAGTGTAACCGGAGAACCGGTTCCACATCCTGGTTCTTCCGATCTTCTGGCCGGCCAGCGATTGCAGGCCCCTGAACAACCCTCAGGTGAGGCGCCATTCGTTCCCGGCGGCGTCTCGTCTTTCGAAATGCCCGGTTCATTCGGCATGCCCGGTTCATTTGCCATGCCGGGTTCGTTCAATATGCCGACTTCTTATGCTCCCACCTCGGCCGACTGGACTTCACCCGGTTCCGGTGGTTTTGGTTCACGCTTGCCAGAGGTCGAAGACGACGACATCTTTCTGGTGGCCGCGGTAGAAATAATAGTATATGGCCGCGTAAAAGTTGGTTGCGATCTGACATTCCAGGGTAATCCGCTGCGCGTTCGTCCGGATGGTTCTTTCAGTCTGCGCATGGCGCTGCCTTTCGACAGCGGCCACAGCATCGACCTGGTTGCCACCGATCCCCGCACCGGAAAGCAGCGCGTTATCAAGGCGGCCGTCAGTCTCAAAAAAATCTGATAAACCCCGATGAATAACACTACTGGTTACCTTTCGCTGATACTGCATGCTCATCTTCCATTTGTGCGTCATCCTGAATACGCTGACATGATGGAAGAAAGATGGCTTTTCGAAGCTATTTCTGAGACATATATTCCTCTTTTAATTAAT
>CAZMWO010000061.1:10199-11834 GCA_964569565.1 uncultured bacterium
TTTTGAAGCTATCACCGAGACCTACGTGCCATTGCTCGATGTTTTTGGCAAGCTCTGTGACGATGGTGTCAAATTTCGGGTCACCATGACGCTGACGCCGCCGCTGGTAAACATGCTGGCGGATGATCTGCTGATCGCCCGCTATTCACGCCACCTCGCGCTTCTCGAAGAACTTGCTGAAAAGGAAGTCGAACGCACACGCTGGATGCCGCAGTATCACCCTTCGGCGCTGATGTACCGCGACAAATTCCATCGTATCCGCATGATTTTCAACTACTGGCAGGGCAATCTGGTTAAAGCATTCAAAAGCTTTCAGGATGCCGGTGTGCTTGAAATAATTACCTGCTGTGCCACGCACGGCTTTCTCCCTCTGATCAACGATTTCAGAGAGGCGGTGCGGGCCCAGATCGATATGGCCGTGCGTGATTATAAAAAGCATTTTGCCCGGCAGCCGCGCGGAATCTGGCTGGCTGAATGTGCTTACAATCCGGGTGACGATGAAATCCTCAGGGAATTCGGCATCGAATACTTTTTTACCGACACTCATGGTATTCTTTTTGCTGACCCGCGGCCGACCTACGGCGTATATGCGCCGATAGCCTGCCCTTCAGGTGTAGTGGCATTCGGGCGCGATGTCGAGAGCAGCCGGCAGGTGTGGTCGGCACATGAAGGATATCCAGGTGATCCGGCCTATCGCGATTTCTATCGTGATATCGGCTTCGATCTCGAATTTGACTATATCAGGCCCTATATTCACGAGTCGGGTCATCGTCTCAATACCGGTATAAAGTATCATCGCATCACCTCGCGCGAGATCGAAGATAAAGAACCTTACAACTATCAGGAGGCAATGGCGCGGGTTGCCATGCATGCCGCTCACTTTCTCTGGTGTCGCGAACGCCAGATCGAATATCTGACCGGCAACATGGAGCGCAGGCCAATAGTCGTGTCGCCATACGATGCCGAGCTGTTCGGGCACTGGTGGTATGAAGGTCCTGATTTCATACACCTGGTTTTGCGTAAAATCGCACTCGAAAGCAAAATTGTCATGCTCGCCACTCCCTCTGATTACCTCGATGAATACCCGCGCAATCAGCAGTCGATGCCATCTCTGTCATCGTGGGGTCACAAAGGCTATAACGAAGTCTGGCTCGACGAGAGCAATGCCTGGATATACCCGCACATGCACAAGGCATCCGAACGCATGATCGAGCTGGCCAATTCCTTCCCTGAGGCAGATGGGCTGACGCTGCGCGCGCTCAACCAGGCGGCTCGCGAACTCATGCTGCTGCAGTCTTCCGACTGGGCATTCATCATGAAAACCGGCACTACTGTAGAATACGCGCATAAGCGCACCAAAGACCATGTATTCAGATTTACCAGGCTTTATGACGACATCAGAAACGGCAGCATCAACGAGAACTGGCTGCGTGAGGTCGAACGCCGTGATAATATCTTCCCTGAGATGGATTATCGGATATATCAGAGCTGACAGAGAGGTAATATGAGCAGATCTGGCTTGTTTGCTGCGGTTAAATCTATATTCGTCGCCCAGTCAGCCTCAAAGTCGCAGGAGACCGTAAGAACCGGCCTGATCTTCGGCTTCGTGATTGCGCTCTTGTCACTGTTGCTGCT
>CAZMWO010000062.1:0-3143 GCA_964569565.1 uncultured bacterium
GATTTATGAGCGAACATCTTTTTCATATCTACAAAGATTTTGGGCCGACTCCCAGCCCGTTCGATTCGTGGCTGAACAGCCAGGGTCTACAGACATTGCATCTTCGTATGGAAAGGGCGTGCGAGTCAGCTCTCGAACTTGCGCGCCGGCTGGAAAAGCACCCGAAGGTAGACCACGTCTATTATCCCGGGTTGCCGTCACACCCGCATCATGAGCTGGCGAAACGTCAGATGCGCCGTTTCGGCGGCATGATTGCGCTTGAACTCAAAGACGGCTATACGCCGGGTTGCCGGCTGATGGACTATTTTGCATCTTACACGACGCCGGGCGAACTGGCGGTCAGCCTTGGCAGTGCTGTCACCTACTTTCAGCACCCGGCATCGATGACGCATGCCGCCGTGCCCGAGGCGGATCGTCTAAAACGTGGCATCACCGAAGGTCTGGTGCGCATATCGGTCGGACTCGAAGGCGTCGAAACTCTCTGGAACGCAATCGAAGAAGGCCTCGAACTGGCTTATAAATAATTCGCCGTAATAGCAAAACCCCGCTGCCAGCTTATGGCAGCGGGGTTTTGCGTTAGTCTCAGTCTTTCATGTAGGGATAGCTGTAGTCGGTTGGCGGCATGTAATTTTCTTTAATGGCGCGGGGTGAGGTCCAGCGGATGAGATTGAGCATGCAACCGGCCTTGTCGTTGGTGCCCGAGCCGCGGGCGCCACCGAAGGGCTGCATGCCGACAACAGCGCCTGAGCACTTATCGTTGATGTAAAAGTTGCCGGCCGCATATTTGAGCAATTCGCAGGCTTTGAGAACGGCCAGTCTGTCGCGGGCGAAAACGGCGCCGGTAAGAGCATAAGGCGAGGTCTGATCGCACAGCTGCAGGGTTTCTTCGAATTTGCTGTCTTCGTAAACATGTACGGTTACTACTGGACCAAAGATTTCTTCGCGCATGGTCAAAGAATTCGGATCGCTGCTTTCAATTACTGTAGGCTCGATAAAGTAGCCTTTCGACTTGTCGCCTTTGCCGCCGGCCAGAATTTTGCATGACTTGTCGGCTTTGGCCTTTTCGATGTAGCCCATGATCGAATCGAATGATTTTTCGTCGATTACTGCATTGACGAAGTTTTTGTAGTCGCGCACATCGCCCATTTTGATCTCGGCGAGGATATTGAGTATGCGGTTTTTCAGATCAGGCCATTTTGATGCCGGGGCGTAGACGCGTGAACAGGCAGAGCACTTCTGCCCCTGGAACTCAAAGCTGCCTCTGACGATGCCAACGGCAGCAGCTTCAATGTCAGCTGATTCATGCACGAAGATAAAGTCTTTGCCGCCTGTTTCACCGACGATTTTGGGGTATGACCGGTAGTTGGGGAGATTCTGGGAAATGCTGTTCCAGAGGGAGTTGAATGTCCAGGTCGATCCGGTGAAGTGAATGCCGGCGAGTCTCGGGTCAGCAAATACGGCGCCGCCTATGGTCGCACCTGAACCTGGCAGAAAGTTGATTACACCATCAGGCAGACCGGCTTCTTTGTATATCTGCATCAGGTAGTAATTCGATAGAATCGCAGTGGTTGCCGGTTTCCAGACGACGACGTTACCCATGATCGCCGGCGACATGCTGAGATTAGAAGCGATCGCGGTAAAATTGAACGGCGAGATGGCAAAGACAAAGCCTTCGAGTGGGCGATATTCGAGACGGTTCATCTGACCTACGTCTGAATTCGGCTGCTCTGAATAAATCTGTGCCATAAAACTGGCGTTGAATCTAAGGAAGTCAATGGTTTCGCAGGCTGAGTCTATTTCGGCCTGAAAGATGTTTTTACCCTGACCCAGCATAGTGGCAGCATTGACGCGGTAGCGATATTTTTCGGCAAGCAGTCGGGCGATCTTCATGGCGATGGCGGCGCGATCCTGCCATGGCACGTTTTCCCAGCTTTTCTGGGCTTTGCAGGCGGCATCTATCGCCATTTTGACTTCTTTTTCGGTAGCCATGTGATAGCGCGCAAGGATCTGCTTGTGGTCGCACGGGTTTCTGAATTCGCCCATTTTGCCGGTTCTGACTTCTTTTCCGTCGATAATCAGCGGAATTTCGATGACACTTTCCGATTGCCTCTGCAGCTCAGCGGTGAGAGCTTTTTCTTCTTTCGAACCCTTCATGTAACCGTAAATTGGTTCATTGGCAGGGGCAACCATTTTAAAAATCGCGTTGTTCATCATTCCCTCCACAGATGTTGATTGTCGTTAAAACTACTGCATCATTACAGTACAAGTCAAATTATCTGATCTGCCCGGTAAGAACCTGATTTTGAGCCATGTCCAGAGTGGCCCTGAATTCAGGAAAGTAAATGCGTCTGGCCCGGCGCTGGCCAATCTCGGTATACGGCTGACCATCAGGGCAGACAAGCATCGATACGTCGGCTTCCTTGCCCTTGAACGCGTCATTGAAGCGGTTGGCGAACTGCGCAAAATTTTCCGGTCGCGGGTCGGGCGGAAAAACCCTGAAACATTCGTTCATACCGACCAGTTTGTTTGGTTTGTTAAAATCGACATCACAGAGAACCGGCGCCCGCAGGCTGTTGAATTTGCCCGAGACCAGTTTAACTTCGAGTGCTATGGTGCCGCTGGCAAAATCTGGCAGCATGTCGGGTTCGACATATTTGACGCCATGCTTTGCCAGCCATTCTTCCCAGCTGAGTTTCCATTTCGAAAAGTAAATATCGCGAACCAGATAGCGCGAATTCTGAATTACTTCAAGGCCATTGGCATAACGGTGCAGAACGAATTCGCAGGGTTGTCCATCGAGTTCGCCGATCATTTTGGGGGTAAGCCAGCCGGGTTGTTCTGGCGGCAGTATGACAAGTTCGGGTTTCTGCCCTTCGACGTTGGCACCACTGATCACTCCGTCTTCACGTATCAGTCCCATGCGCCCGCTGGCCCAGCGTAACGGGTCGATCTGGACAATTTCGGTTTCGTACGGGCGATTCTTGAGTTCGGCGATTCGGCGCGCGATTTCTTCCTGCTGTTTGCGGATACGGGGCGGAATTACACCCTTGGGCAATACATCGTAGATCGTGGTAACACGCATGGTCGAGATATTGCGCGGCGTTTCGGGTTTCTTATCCTTGTCCTTATCTTCTTTTTCCTGT
>CAZMWO010000062.1:3153-11817 GCA_964569565.1 uncultured bacterium
GTATTAGCATGACCACGGCTCTGATTACCACATTTATCTTCTTTTTCCTGTTTGTCCAGTTCGGCCATACGGGTGGTTATATGGTCGCTGTAGAGAACGCCGCGCAGCAGTTCTATGTCTTCATAGGCCGGTTTGCGGCTGACGGTGAACCGGTAGCCGGCCCGGCGCAGATAGGCAGTATAGGTCATTTTGAGGTCTTTTAAAAAGACATCAGAAGCATAATACATGCCATTCTCTTTTTTCGGGCGGCCGAGGCCATCATGGTAGAGCTGAAATATCGCATTCTGGGTTGGTATGCCTTCGGTTACTGTTTGTTTGAGCATCTGCGGGTCAATGTCGCTCTCGAATTCGATTTTTGGCAGGCAGATGCGTTCGAGTTTATCGTCGATCTTTGCCTGAATGACCTGAAATGAGCTGATACCCTGCCAGATGCCATTGGTGGCTATGGTCGGGCCAAGCTGAGACATTGCGGTTGCGTAAATTCCCAGTGGGAAAATGATGGCGAAGAGTATTCGCAGGCAGTTCGTTCGCTTTTTCATGGCAACTCCGGAGATTCGATTTTATTAGAGTATACCAGAAGATTGCTGCACAAATAAATCGAATTGAGGGCCGGCATGTGGTATCTTGCATAAATATTGAAACTTTGTAAATTGGGCAGCATGTCTGAGAAGAATGACCTGACAAGTTATCATAAAGCCTGGCAGATACAGGTTCCCGGCCTTCGCCTGGTCGAATTTACCAGCGATCATAACAGCTTTGTCGTTTATGACAAGGACAGCGAGTTGCGTTTGTTCAATCATAACGGGCAGGAGCTCTGGCACCGCCAAACCGGTTATGATCTTGTCAGTATTTCTCTGTCTGACACGCTCGAAGTGCTGGCGGTCGACAGCGATAAGCATTCGGTGCTTTTTGGCCAGGAAGGTGCTACTCTCTGGCGAAAAAGACCTTTTCCGGCAGTTATGGGGCGGGTAAGCGCCAGTGGTGAAGTGTTCAGCTTTGTCACCACCGATCCGGCCATAATCGGAGCTGATAAAAGCCTGCGGGTCAAATGGGTATATCGCAATCTGATGAAACGCCCTTCTGATCTGGCAATCTCGGGCGGTGGTGAGTGTGTGGCATTTCCCTGCGCCGACGATCGCGGGGAAGGCCTGGGAGCGGTTAATCAGTCCGGGAAGCCGCTTGACGCTTTTATGGGGCTTGATCGGGTCGTTTCGATTTCACTCAGCGCTGATGGTAATGTCGTGCTGGCCTTGTCGGCACGTGGGCATATCTTCTGTATGAACCTGCAGCGCGGTTGCGGCATCTGGAAAGGTGCATTCGGCAGCGATCTTATCGGTGTCTCCTACGCTTCAAAAAGTGGTGAGTCCCTGGCATACAGTGCCGGTGGGCAGCTGGTGAAGCTCGACCACAACGGTCTGCCGGTCTGGGAGTATCTCATGCCCGATCGCCTTCTCAAGGCAAGCATTACTGATGATGGCACAGCTGTTTTTTATGCAACGGAACGTGGCGAAATTGGTATGCTTGGCCAGAATCAGGGCCAGTCCAGCAACTGTGTTGTATTCAGGGAAGCGACTCCCAGGGCAGTTCCGGCAACGCACAAGTCTTCGTTTATTAAAGTCTGGAACATCGATCTGGTTGGCAGTGAAGAACAGCAGTCAAGAGTCTACACCTGGAAGGGCCAGGATGGCGTAGAATACTGTCTCGTCTGGGATGGCGATGAAAAGCTCTTCTGCATCAACGATCTCGGCGAAGAAGTTTGGAACAACCGCCTGTCGGGTACCAAGGTTATCGATCTCACCGTATCTTCAGAGGCCGACATGGCCATAGTCGTGACTTCTTCAGGTATCATCGGTTTTGATTTATCCGGGAGTGAAATTTTCAAGTTTTTCGGCCAGTTCAAGCGGGCTCATCTTTTTTCTGACGCTGCCATGGTGTTGCTTGACAGCCTGGGAAAATGTAAGTTCTATCTGTCTTCCGACCATTTTTCTCATCAGCTCGACATAGAAGAGCGCATCACCAGTTTCAGCGTGGTGTGTGACCGGTTGCTGCTGCGTTCCGAAACGAAGCTGCACCTGCTTAACTCTGAGGGCAGTATCGAAAAGCAGGTCGAGTTTGAAAACCCGATCAGCTGCTGCAATCTCAGCTCGAATGGTGAATTCGTACTGTGCGGTGACAGTGCCGGCCGGGTTGTAATCTATAACCTTGAACTGGAAGTGGTTTTCTCATACCAGCTTGGCGGAGTTATCACGCTGGTTGAATACAACCGTGAGTTCGAGACGCTTTTTGTCGCCTGCGAAGATGAAGATGTCGTAGTTATGAACCGGCGCAGTGGTGAGATGTTCAAGGTTTCGCTGACCGGCCGCCCGGCTTTGATGACGGCGCACGAAGTTGGTGTGCTGGTCGGCACCGACCTCGACCAGCTAGGTCTGATCAGCACAGAGGGTCAGATTCTGGCCCGCTATACTTCTCCACATAAGCTGAAAAAAATGCTGCCCTGCCATCGCAAGATGAGCATGATAGTTCTTGCCGATGAGGCTCTTACCTGTATTGCAGCAGTAACTTCAACCGGAACGGGCAAGGGCACTGAATGAGCGACTATCGTTTTTTCAGACCGGACCCGCAGGACTGGCCGATTCTCAGACAGATAGCTGCTATTGATGCGCAGGCATTTGGCACTGATGGTATCTCAGTCTTCAATCTGTCACAATTTACCCGCAGCGGCGCTGTTTTTTGTCTGCTCGACGGTGACTGCGTTGTCGCCGAAACCGTTTTATTGCGCAACCTCCACGATAAAGGTGCGGTCGTCTTTGGTTTTGCCGTCGACAGTTCGCGGCATGGTCGCGGTCTTGGTGCCATTATGATCGGGCATCTGATTAAAGCCGCTACTGATGCCGGTATGGCTTATCTCGAACTTACCGTAAATCCTGACAATCTTGCGGCAAAAAAGCTATATCTGGAGAAGGCCGGTTTTTTCAAAAAGGCCGAGCTTTCCGATCACCCGCAGAAGGGCGAACCACGCTGGCTGTTGCGTCTCGACCTGCAAGGCAACAAATTCTGACAGTGAGGAAATGATGAACAATCAGATTGCCGAAGATACCGACAATTTCTGGACAAAGCTCGCAACTGCCCTGGGTGGGCGTGAAAAGGGGCTGGCATGGTTGCTGGCGCTGATCTGTCTGTTTTATATTCCGGTCAAGATTACCAGCTATGGCTGGATGCCTCAGGATGATGCGCTTCGCCACGCTGCCCACGGCGTTAACGAAAAGACCTGGGGCGAGGTAATTGTCGTCAGACCTGAATTCGATGTAGACCACAACCCCGGCTGGCACAGTATTTTGCGTTTCATGCATCGTACTTTCGACATGAACCAGGATGATCTGCTGCTTTTCTCGATTATCGGGTTATATCTGCTGTTCAACCTGACCGGAGCGATACTGTCGCCGCGTCCACTGGCCTGGATTGCAGCGCTTTCCGTTCTGGCTCTTGCCGATCTCGCTGCAACCTACCGGGTGATAATCGGCCGGCCATATCTGGTTTCATGCAGTGTTGCGCTTTTTCTGCTGTCTCTGTGGACACGCCGCGAACTCGACCTCAGATCCTGGCGGCCATGGGTCGCTTCTATCGCAGTATTGTCGTTGGCCGTCTGGATTCACGGCAGCTGGTATCTTTTTCTGCTCATGCCGCTGGCTTTTTTTCTGGCCGGGCAGGGCCGGCGGGCCGGCGCTCTGGTGGTCTGCCTGATCGTCGGCACTCTCCTGGGGGCGGCATTGTCAGGTCATCCGCTTGATTTTCTGCGCTTTCATCTGCAGGCTCCACTTGAGATTTTCAGTGAGATGCGGGTAAATCGCCAGCTGGTAAGCGAGTTTCAGCCTGGCAATACCGTCGTTGTGCTCGTCGCGTTTTGTGCCATTCTAGCTCTCATTTTGCAGCAGAAAGGTCGTTTCAGGCTGGCTGACCTGGCCACCGACCCTGTTTTTATGCTGGCCGCGACCGGGTGGTTGCTTGGCATAATGGTTAACCGTTTCTGGGGCGAGTGGGGCCGTGTCGCTATTACCTTCTGGCTGGCATTGCGCATTTCTGACCTGATCGATGTGTCTGCATCGCTTCGCCTGCCGCGAGTCCGTTATTGTCTGGCGTTGTTTGCCTGTGTCGCACTGATGTTTTTAAGCACTCATGATGAGCGTGGCAGATACACCGACCGGGTTCTTGATGAAGCCATCGATTTCAACGATCCGCTGCTTGCTGCATGGGCGCCGCGATCTGACAGTCTTATTTACAGCAATACCATGCTGATTTTTTACATGCATTATTTTGCCTACCCGAATGCCACATGGAAATACGTCGTCGGTTTCGAATCTTCGCTCATGCCTGAAGACGATCTTCAGGTGCTGCGCAGCCTGCACTACAACTTCAGCTACGGCAAAGAGTTCGCTCCCTGGGTCAGAAAAATGCGGCCGCAGGATCGCCTGATAACGCGCACGCTTATTCCCGGCATCGATGGAATCGAATGGATCCAGGCCTCACGCAACTTTTACATCGGCAAACTCAAGCCCCCTGCTGTTAACGCCAGCGAATCGTCATCGCTTTCTGTCGCGCCGGTATTAAATGCTTCTGAATCTTCAGCCCTGCAAGAGAGCGGGACTGATTGAAATACCGCGTTGCCTGCGCTGTAGCATTGGACTAATTCAGCGTTTATAAGAGTGCTGAGCGGCATTCTTAATACTTCTTTGCCTTGCGTCAAAGCCATGTTGCTGGTATGATTAATGTACTCAGATTCGTGTAAGGAAGCTGGTTTTATGAGAAACAAAAATAGCCGCAAGTCGGGTATCGCCCTGTTTTTTACTATATGTACAATTGCCGTGATCAGCATCATAGTGTACGGCATGATCTATTTCATGCGTGGTGAAGTCTATCTTACCGAGAACTACGTCGATGCAACGGTTTCTCTGCTTCTGGCAGAAGCCGGAGTAGAAGAGACGCTGTTCACCGTCAAAAGTCAGATGAATACTCCTGACAACCCTTTTTACAATCTGATTACCAAACAGGATGAAGGAAGTGTCGATGTCGATCTGTCACGACTTTCAGCTGGCAACAGTACGGTGGCGCCGCTGGTACAGGGCGGATCGGTCAAGGCCAGATTGACCTGGCAGCTCGATCGCAAGGCTTTTGAAGACCTTGTTGCGCAAGGCGTTCCACGTGAAATAGCGCGGCAGGGCATTATCACGGTTAACTCTCTCGGGTCTTTTCAGCGCACCCGCAAGCAGGTCGAGGTAAAAAAGACGCTCAAGGCCATGCTGATTAAAGGGCCTCTGCATGCTAATGCCGTCGGCATGGTCGCGCCAACCCATGGCCTCTATCTAAACAGTTCACGGCATGATTCGTTCAAGATCGAGACCTTCGACTTCTGGGATCCATGGGGTTTCATAGTCAAGGGTGGCAAGGTCTACATGAAGGAAGGCGTCAAAATCGACCTGCCAAAGTGGCTTATGTTAACGAAAATGCGCAACGAACTCGACCATCCCTGGCTTGATATGGGCATTGGCTGGACCGGCTGGAACGGCGGCGGCGATTTCAGCGAGACTCAGCTTGAATTCACCGATGATCCGATAACCCGCCAGTATTACAAGTGGCAGGGCCTTTTCTCATGGCCATGGTGGGAAAAATCAAGTGGTGAACTTTATCATTCTCAGACCCGCAAGGTCGAAGAATACGACAACAAGCAGATCAACCTCTACCCGGCAGAAGTCTATCGCAGGCTGGCGAACCGCCTGATCGACCCTGACCAGAAAGAGTCGCATGGCCAGTATTTTACCGACATCAATTTCAAAGAAGCCTTCGGGCGCAATGAAGTTAATTATCGTAATGTGATTCCCCTCTACGGTTGGGGCGACTGGCGTGATGTATCGAACAAATTCAGCCGTTATTTCGGCAACCCGACCAAGGCGCACGACACCAGTCGCGCCGTTGAAATAAACGGTCTCACCTACATCAAGGGCGATGTGTTTCTTGAAGGCTGGGTAAAGGGAAAAGGCCTGCTGGTCGTCGAAGGCAATATCTATGTCGGCGGCGATGTGCTGACCTTGCCAGATGATTCAGGGCTCGATTCATGTGTCGGCGTAATTGCGCTGCGCGATAAATCGCGAGATACCTCAACCGAGAATCCGACCACCGGCAAGATTATTTATAAGCCACATCATGACAGTGACTGGTCAAAATTCGGCATTACCCATCCGTTCAGAAACCTCAGTCCGAGGCTCGAAGGCAGCTTTCATGCCGAAGGCGGTCTCGAACTCGATACCGATTCTTCCATGCGCAAACTGACGAATATGGACATAGTCGGCAACCTTTCGGTCGATCGCTTCGACCGTCGCAAGATGCCGAATGATATTAGAGTTACCTATTACAACTGGCAGGAAATCCTCGAAAGATCGACCTACGATTACACCGTCGACAAAAAGATCGATTATACGAGCCTTTACGAACTCGCAATTCAGAAAGAGCTTCTGAGCTGGCGCGAGGTTGAAGCTACGCTTTGAAGCCTTTGTCTGTTCTGTTACGGTCAATAGCGCCGGCCAGTCTGTTTGGCCGGCTGTTTTTATCAGTTCTGATGGTTGCCGTTCTCGTGGTCGCGCTTATCTGGGGCTGGTTCTATCAACGTTTCTACCAGTCGCTCGATCGTGAGGCCGACCAGAGTTTAAGGCGTATTGCTGATGGTTTGAGAATGAACATTTCTGAAGCCGACGACTCTGAAGACAGACATGACCGGGCCATGCAGAGTTTCTGGCAGCTCGAGAAAAGTGGCGGCCTTTTACAGAATCTGTATCTGCTCGATATGTACGCTGAACCGCCGGCTTTCATTGCCTCGTATTCTCTGCCGGGCAACCGGGTTTCTGTGATGTTGCCGCCTACGGCAGAAGAAGCCGAAGACCTCGTTCTCGACTATATCAACGAGCTCGACCGCGGCGAGATGGTTTTCCCTGATCCTTATTCCTACGGGGTTTCGCGACGTTTCAAGATAGTGCTTTGCCCGGTGCTCGATGAACTCGGCATGCTCGAAAGCGTTATCGGCATCGAAGCTGACATGGAATATCTCAAGCTGGTCAGCGATTTCAGACGACTGCTTGCCGAAACCATGCTGGTTGCACTTCTATTGAGCCTGTTTGTCGCCTGGCTGCTTGCCCGCAGTTTTTCCCGCAAAATAGACTGTCTCAATCAAAGTCTCGAAGCGGTAGAGCACGAGCAATGCCCGGCGCACCAGCCTATGGGCGTTAACGAGCTCGACCTGCTCGGACGCGGTATCGAAAAACTGGCGCAGGAAATCGCCCGCCAACGCCAGCAGGTTCAGCGTCTCTATGAGCAAAAGCTCGATGAACTGGCATTTACCGGTGGTGCTATCGCGCACGAAATTCGTAACCCGCTGTCGGCAGTCGAAATGCATTTTGGCCTGCTTAAACGCCAGCTGGACGGGCTAGCCGGCGCGCAGGCAGAAGCCGCCGCCACAGCCGTTTCTGAAATCGGCGACCAGCTCGCTCATCTACGCACTCTGATCGAGAACTATCTGACTTATTCACGAAAGGTTCTGCCAAAGAGCCAGAGGGTTGATCTCAAAGAATTTTTCGACCGGCTGCTTGCCTCGCGCCGCTCAGTTCTGGCTGATTTTGGCTGCGAAATAGATTTTGGCAGTGTAACGCATGCCTGGTTTGACCCGACTTTGCTGCAGCAGGTTTTTGAAAATCTCATCAATAATTCGGTTCAGGCAGCTGCCGGCAGGCAGGCGCAGATAAGAATCGCAATTGTGCAGCATGGGTCGCAGCTTACAATCAGGTTTGCCGATGATGGTCCGGGTATCCCGGCAGACCTGTGCGAGAAGCTTTTTACTCCATTTGTCAGTGGCCGTGCAGGCGGTAACGGGTTTGGGCTGGCACTGATCAGAAAACTTGTCGAAGCGCATGGCGGCGAAATAAGTTATATTGGTGAAGAAAGCGGCGGTGCCGTATTTTTGATCGAGGTCGGACAGCATGAAAATTCTGGTGGTCGATGATAACGCCTCTCTGGCAAGGGGTCTCAAAACCTTTTTAACAGGAGAAGGGCATCAGGCTGAGATGGCCCATACGGTTAAACATGGCCTCGAACAGCTGGCGGCGCATAATTTCGACCTTATCATTACCGATCTGCGCCTTCCCGACGGTGAAGGTCTGCAGATAATGGAAAAGGCACGAGATGGCAGCAGCGAGCCAATGCCAGAAGTCATACTGATGACTGCTTTCGGGTCTGTCGAATCTGCGGTTAAGGCGATGCAGCTCGGCGCCTCAGACTACCTTACCAAGCCGGTTTCTCTCGAAGAGTTCTCGTTCCGGATCAAAAAAATCGAGCAGTTCAGACAGCTTGGAAGTCAGAAAACCCGCCTTGAACGCCAGTGCGAAGCCCTGTCGGCTGCGGCCGGCTTCAATAAGGCTCTCGATGATATGGCTGGCGGCAGTTCTGAGATCAATGAAGTTAAGCAGATGATCAGAAGGGTGGCTGCCTACCCGACGACCGTGCTGATAACCGGAGAAACAGGTGTCGGCAAAGAAGTCGCCGCCAAGGCTATTCACAGTCTGTCGCCGCGACAGAACGCGCCTTTTGTCAGGGTTAACTGTGCCTCGATTCCAGAGACGCTTTTCG